>JAITNQ010000031.1 GCA_031290435.1 Candidatus Symbiothrix sp.
GATTGCCGGAGAATACGGTGATAAAGGATATTTTACCCACTACGAATCAGGTTTTTGCCTATACGGACAATGGAGACTTGTATACCACCAACGATGCCAATGCCAATTTATGGCGTAAGGTAAATACGGAATATCCGGTAATCAGTATCTTGGGATTTTTGAATGCAGGAGATAACCAGACAGAAGGTTTGAGTCTGATTGTGAATAAAGCGGGAACAAAAGTTTTTGCCTTTACCACCGACGCTGTCGAATGGTTGTATGGCGAAGCTGTTCCGGACAATTTCCCCCTTCATGATTTTTCAAGTTGCAGCAGTATACAATTGAAAATCGGACGTATCACCCTTATTGGCGGCATATCCGGTAATGGGGCGGTACAAAACGCCGTTTGGTCTACACAAAACGGATTGTACTGGGCTAAACTCACAGGAGAACGTTATACTTTTCCGCCATTGACAGGGGCGAATGCATTTTTCTACAACAATGAATTATGGTTGCTGAATGGTAAATTAACCGACGATACGTTTAATAAAGAAATTTATTATTCCATCGACGGCGGAACTACTTGGTTGACAAAATCATTATCCGTATTTCAGTTGCCGGAGGAATACGAACCGCGTTACCTTTCGTCCGTCGTAACAGACAGCGAAAACAAATATTTTTATATTATAGGAGGTACACAATCCGGTTTTCTGCCCGAAATCTGGAAAGGATGCCTTAATAAAGCAGAATTTGCATATTAAAAAGAACAAACGATATAATTTTGAAGCGATTTTAACGTTCTCATAGATACAAAGTTTTTTTATGAAACGCGCTTCAGAAAAATATCGTTATATAATATTGTATGGAGTATTGACACTGATACTCGGCCTGTCTACCGGAGCAACAGCGGTTGCTCAGGAATATAAGTATGAATATGGGGGAATGGTCGGCGGTTCAATGTATATGGGCGACGCCAATCCTGATGCATTATTACGGGGATGGAATCCGGCGGGAAGTTTGATTTTCAGGCGGAATTTCAATTTTCGATGGGCGCTGAAAACCGGTTTGCTGTATGGAAAAGTAAGTGGAGATACCCGGAATACGGAAAATATTTTCCCCGGACATGCTGAAGTTTCATTCAACAGAAGCGTTTTTGAGTTGGGCGGTCAGATGGAATTTAATTTTTTACCCTACAGCGATAAGTTCGCCTACCTGAATACAAGCAGGATGACGCCTTATTTACTGGTGGGTTTAGGCTTGACGATAGCTCCCGGAGAAAACAAGACATTTGTCGGCGTCAACTTTCCGTTGGGGATAGGTGTGAAATACAAAATCGTAAACCGGATCAATTTAGGGCTGGAATACAAAGTGCACAGATTGTTCGGCGATGGTTTCGACGCTCCGAATGCGGAAGGGTTTAATTTGGATAACCCTTACAAAATTCAAAGCGGACTATTTAAAAATAAAGATTGGTATAATACTTTGATGATTTCCGTCACATGGGACTTTGGCCCTAATGACAGAAAATGTACAAATGAATAAGATGTGATGTCATTAAAAGAAGAGATTGATTTGACACGATTGCCTTCGCATATCGCCATTATTATGGATGGTAACGGGCGTTGGGCTCAGAAAAACGGGATGAACCGTTTTATGGGGCACAAGGAAGGTGTTGTGTCTGTCCGGAAAGTTTCGGAGGCCGCAGGAAAATTAGGCGTCAAATATTTGACTGTCTATACTTTTTCTACCGAAAACTGGAACCGTCCCAAAGAGGAAGTCGATGCCTTGATGGATTTAATGGTAACGGCTATCCGGCAGGAATCGGCAGATTTAATGACGAATAACGTACATTTACATGTTATCGGGGATGTAGACCGCTTGCCGCCTCTCACCCATGAAAAATTAATGGATTGCGTCCGTGAAACCCGTAAAAATACAGGCTTGAACTTGATTTTGGCGCTCAGTTATTCTTCCCGCTGGGAAATAACCGAAGCGGCAAAGCATATCGCGCAGGAAGTGAAAGACGGCTTATTGGACATCGAACAAATTAACGAAAAAACAATCTCTACCCATTTGTCTACAAAAGGGATACCGGATCCGGACTTGTTGATTAGAACAGGAGGAGAACGCCGGATCAGTAATTATTTGCTGTGGCAATTGGCATACGCCGAACTCTATTTCACGGATACATATTGGCCGGAATTTAGGGAAGAAAATCTGTATGAAGCGATTACAGACTATCAACGAAGGGAAAGGAGATTCGGTAAAACGAGAGAACAAATAAAATAATAAATGAACACGTTCAATACTAAATATGCATAAAAAAACTTTACTTTTTTGCCTTTTGGCTGCTGCAATGACATCTTTGTCGGCACAGGATATTACTGAAAACAAGACTGATAATACAGATACAATACCTGCTCCCATCATTAGGGAAGAAAAAGCCGCAGCCGCGCTGCCGGTTATTTCTTATGCGCTCAATGACAATAAAAAATATGCCATTGCCGATATCCAAGTGACGGGAGTTGATACGACTGTTTACGCAGATTATATTTTAATTGGTATTTCCGGACTGTCAACCGGGCAAAAAATTTCCGTTCCGGGTAATGAGATAACTGCAGCTATCAATAGTTTTTGGAGACACGGTATGTTTGCAGACGCCAATATATATGCTACCAAACTGACAAGCGATAGTGTTTGGTTAACGTTTGCGCTGAAACTGTCGCCCATCATTTCATCTATTGAATACCATGGCGTAAAAAAAGGTGAACGAGAAGATTTGGAGTCAAAAATCGGCGTAGCAAAAGGCTCACAGATAACACCTAATCTTATCAACCGCATCAAAAAAAGAACCAAAGACTATTTTGATGAAAAAGGGTTCAGCAATGCCGATATCACTATCCGGCAATACGATGACCTTGCGAATAAAGACAAAGCCATTCTCAATATTACCGTCGACAAGAAAGAAAAGACCAAAATCAGGAAGATTATCATAGAAGGAAATACGAATCTTTCGGAGTATGACCTGAAAATGGCGATGAAGAAAACCAACGAAGGTTTCAGTTTACGGAAAATGCCCATGCTAAACATTCGTAAGTTATTCAGTACAAAAAAGTTTGTAAAGGAAGAATACCAAAATGACTTGGAAAATCTTATCAGCAAATACAACGAAAAAGGATATCGAGATGCGGAAATTATCTCCGACAGCGTAGCGCAAATCGATGATAAACATGTTACTATCCATATAAAAGTGACAGAAGGAGAAAAGTATTTCATAAGAAACATCAAATGGGTGGGAAATACGCTTTATCAATCCGATGCTTTAGAGTTTGTACTGAATATGAAGTCGGGAGACGTATACAACCAAACAAAATTAAATAAACGCTTACAGTCCGACGACGACGCCGTTGCCAGTGCGTATTCCAACAAGGGATATATTTTTGCTTCGTTGGACCCCGTCGAAACCTATTTAGATAAAGATTCGGTAGATATTGAAATCCGGATTTTCGAAGGCGTACAAGCGACAATCAACCGTATCGTTATCAGCGGGAATGACCGGCTATACGAGGATATTATCCGCCGGGAACTGCTGACAAAACCCGGTCAATTATTCAGCAAAGAACTCTTGATAAATACCGCACGCGAAATAGCCCAGATGGGGCATTTCGATCCGGAGCACATGGATATTCAGACCCCTCCTAATCAGGAAGCAGGTACTATTGATATCGAATACGGACTTACTTCCAAGGCCAACGACCAGATAGAGTTTTCGGCAGGTTGGGGACAAACCGGCCTTATCGGTCGCGTGAGTGTGAAATTTTCCAATTTCTCATTCAACAACCTGATCCATCCGGATACTTACAAAGGAATTATCCCGCAAGGCGAAGGACAAACGCTTACTTTGAGCGGACAAACAAACGGCCGTTATTACCAGTCATACAGCATCTCATTCCTCGAACCATGGTTGGGTGGAAAACGACCTAATTCTTTCACTTTAGGCGCTTACTACATGTCCACCTCCGGAATGGAAAATAGCTATTATTCGAGCTATAATTATTATGACCCGTATTACAGTATTACTTACGACGAAAACAAGTCGATGAAAATTGTCGGTGTTTCCGCCGGTTACGGTAAAAGACTCTCTTGGCCGGATTACCTTTTCAATCTGATGGGCGAGCTTTCTTTTCAGCGTTATATCCTGAAAAACTGGAGCGGTTATTTCCCTATTGCCAACGGAAATGCGAACAGTCTTTCATTGGGGATAACCTTATCCCGCAATTCGACAAGCAGTCCGATTTATCCTCGTTCAGGCTCGGATTTTGTGGCGTCATTGAGCCTCACCCCACCCTATTCAATGTTTGACAATAAAGACTATTCCGCTATGAACGAACAAGATCCGAAAAAATATGAATGGATTGAGTTCCATAAATGGAAATTCAAAGGAAAAATCTATATTCCTTTGGCAAATCCCGAAAAAGTGGTGAAAACGCCGGTTCTGATGAGCCGCATTGAATATGGATTCTTGGGCGCTTATAATGCCAATAAACGGACGCCTTTTGAAACATTCTATGTAGGTGGAGATGGAATGACCGGCTATTCGAGTTATTTTGCAACGGAAACCATTGGATTGCGCGGATACGATAACGGTTCTTTAACACCCTCCGGACAAGAAGCTTATGCCTATTCCCGTTTGGCGCTCGAACTCCGTTATCCGCTAATGCTCGAACCAACGTCTACGATCTATGGCTTGCTTTTTGTTGAAGCCGGAAATGCATGGCGCAACCTTAGCACATTCAATCCGTTCGCATTGAAACGATCCGCAGGCGTCGGCGCAAGAATCTTCCTCCCGATGATAGGCCTGATGGGTATTGATTGGGGATATGGTTTCGACAGCCCAATAGATGGCGGAACAAGATCGGGCGGACAGTTCCATTTTATTTTGGGACAAGAATTTTAAACCGAATGGCTTAGTGATAGTCTAAATATAGTAAATTAAAATAAATATACACATGAAA
>JAITNQ010000098.1 GCA_031290435.1 Candidatus Symbiothrix sp.
GCCCGCAATGACGGGTGCTTGTCTGCTGATACCTTTTTTATTCGTATTGGCTACGGTTTTTGTAATGGATAAGCATTTGGCTAACGGCGTAGTTTCCGGCAAATATTTCTGGTTCTACGGCGGTATGGGCTTGGTAGGTCTGGCTGCGCTGGCCATTTCAATAACCCCACAACTCCCCTCTCCTTGTGGAGAGGGGTCGGGGGTGAGGACTAATTCCCGGTTTTCTGCAATGGACGCCTTGGTGTTGTGTTTTGTTGCAAGTGTATCTGTTTCCGCCCTGCTATTGAACGACGCCTCCCAAAACACTACCAAACTGACGATTTTGGGTCTGTTGGCAGTCTTGTATTTTACCCTGAACCTCTACCCCTCTAAATCTCCCCTGAAGGGGAGACTGAAGGGGGCTATTATTATCACGGGATTGGTGGAAGCGATTTGGGGATTGTTGCAACTCTACGGTTTTGAACCTTCCCAACACGGTATATTCAAACTGACCGGCTCCTTTTTCAATCCCGGCCCGTATGCGGGGTATTTGGCTGTGGTTTTCCCCCTGGCGCTGCATTGCTTCCTGACCCCTAAATCCCCTAAAGGGGACTTGGCCGCAACGAAGTCCAAAGCCCCCTTCAGGGGGTTGGGGGTGGTAGGGGTGATTACCTGTACCGCCATCCTGCTCGTTCTTCCGGCAGCGATGAGCCGTGCCTCGTGGCTGGCGGTAATTGCAGGAAGCGGAATCGTTTTATGTACTCATTATTCCGAAGCGCTAAAAAAACAATACCAACGTCATAAAAAACAAATAGGGATGATTATTGTTCCTGTGATTGTCCTCCAGATTATTGCCCTTACCGGATTGTATTTCCTGAAAAAAGATTCTGCCGATGGCCGCTTGTTGACTTGGAAAGTTTCTTTACAAACTGTGGCGAAACATCCTTTCGGCATTGGTTTGGGCAATTTTCCCGGCGCGTATGGCGATGCCCAGACGGCTTATTTTGCTTCCGGTCAGGGTTCGGAAACGGAAGAATATGTGGCCGGTAATCCGGAATATGGGTTTAATGAGTTTTTGCAGATTGCCATTGAATCCGGCATTGTTTCGCTTTTGCTTTTTCTTGCGCTTATTGCTTGTGCGATTCGCAGAATGTGCAAGGCGGAGGATTGGGGGCGATTGGGGTCTTTTGTAGCGCTGTTGGTTTTTGCTTGCTTTTCATATCCGTTTAGCGTATTGCCTTTTGGAATTATTTTTGTGTTCCTTGTTTCGTCGGGCGGATCATGGAATGTAGTTATTCCAAAACACGCCATGACAACAGGGGAAAAGTATTCTCCGCTTACTGTTTCCCTGCTCTGTCTTTTATTCATCACTTTCTGTCTCTACCGGCAATACCCTGTTTACGAGGCTTACAAGCAGTGGAACAAAAGTCGGAGCTATTATCACGCCGGACTATACAACGAAGCGGCCGCGAATTACAAAACGCTCTATCCGCTTTTGAACGATCAGATTCAGTTTCTGTTCGAGTATGCGCAGTGTTTGTCTAAAGCGACGAATCAGGGAATGGCGGGCGCTGTCACCCCGGACTTGATACGTGGCCGCCATGACAGGCTCACCAAAAGTAATGAAGTTTTGCTCCGTGCGCAGCAAATCAGTTGCGACCCGATGCTCTACAATGTGATGGGAAAAAATTATCAGGCATTAAAAGAGTATGCGCAGGCGGAATCGGCATTGCTTCAATCTACGCAATTGGTTCCCAACCGCTTATATCCCTGGTATCTGCTAATGAAACTCTATACCGAAACGGGCGAAATGGACAAAGCCCGCGAAGCGGCGGCCATCGTACAAACCAAGGAGCCGAAAGTGCAATCGCAAGCGGTGAAGGAAATGAGGAGAGAGGCGGAGAAATTAAGAATTAAAAATTAAGAATTAAAAATTAAAAAGGTGGAAATTAAAATTTATAATTTTTATATGCATAAAAAGCAGCATATTAGCGTGTTCTTACTCCCCCTTCAGGGGGTTGGGGGGTACATCAGCAGACTCCGACTCCCCCTTCAGAGGCTTGGGGGGTATATCCTTATTCTGCTTGTTTTGTTTGCTTGTTCGAAACAGCAGTCGCGTTTGGAGCAGGTGCTGGAATTTGCCGGTGAAAACCGGCCGGAATTGGAAAAGGTATTGCGATATTACGAGCAAGACCCGGCGGATTCGCTCAAGTACCGGGCTGCATGTTTCCTGATCGAAAACATGCGGTATCATTATTGCCTGAACAATAAGAAATTGGATGTTTTCAGGGAATACTTGCGGGATATAGTCCCTACATCGCAGACCTATAAACTTTTTGAAAAAGAATACGGCTCCTTGGGTGATGAAAAATACAGGGCGACTTACGACGCCCAGGTAATCACATCGGATTATCTGATCCGGAACGTCGATTTTTCTTTCCGCTTATGGGAAGAGACGCCCTGGGGCAAAAGCCTCTCGTTTGAAAATTTTTGCGATGAACTGTTGCCGTACCGGGTCGGGAATGAACCGATAGAAGATTGGAAAGAAGCCTACTACAACAAATACCGTCCGATGTTAGACACGGCAAATTATGACAGGAACAGTTCCTTAGCCGCCTGCCGGGTTATATTCAGCTACCTGCACAGCAAAACTGAAAAGGATTTGCTGGAGTGGGTCTATGCCGATGATTTGAGCGTGCCGAACTTAGGCGCTTTAACCCTGCTGAACCTGCGATACGGCGCCTGTCAGGAGCAGGTGGATATGCTGTGCTACGTCATGCGTTCGGTGGGTATTCCCTGTGGCATCGACTTGATGGTGCAACATCCCGACAACCGGAATAGTACGCATTGGTGGAATTACATGCGTGACACAAGCGGTCTGTGCGCGGCTTTCGATTATTATTATGAGATGAGAGAACCTGCCGGAAAAATGAGCCTCACCCGTAAATGCGGGGTGGTTTACCGGAAATGTTTCGCTTTGCAAGCGGAGGCTTACCCGGTCAGATACCACAAGCGGAAAGACTTGTTTGTCCCGTCAACCCTCAGCAATGTCTTCCTGAAAAATGTTTCCGAAGCGTATTATCCTGAAAATCCCATTCCATTCGAACCGAACAAAACAATTCAAAATGGAGCTGTTCTATTTTTGATGGTTTTCAACAATTCGGATTGGATACCGGTCGGTTGGAATGAAGTAGAAAGTGGGAAAATTACGCTTAACCATCTTGAGCCGGAAGTGCTGTACTTGATTGCTTCCTATTCAGACGAGACCAAAAGTTATCATCCGGAATCCGGCCCTTTTATACCGCACAAAGACGGTTCGGTCTTTTTTGCCAAGCCCGACGCCGACAACAAACAGGACATGGCGCTTTCCCGTAAATATTCCCTTCCCTGGTGGTGGGCGGATTATGAGGGCGCTTATCAAACCCGTGCTATCGGCGGTAAATTTCAGGCGGCAAACCGGCCCGATTTCAGTGATGCAGTCACCTTATATACCATTCCGGAAGCCGCTGAGTTGTGGTTTATGGATGTATATCCCGGCGTGCAGGGATCATACGGGTATGCACGCTATCTTTCGGGAGAAAACGGATACAACAACATGGCTGAAGTACAGTTTTTTTCAGGCGACACGCAGTTGCAAGGGGAGGTTATCGGTACGGAAGGTTCTTATCAGGCTGCGCCGGATAAAACGAAAAAGAGTCTTTTCGATGGAGATATTCTCACGTTTTTTGACGCCATCCGCCCCAGTGGTGAATGGGCGGGATTAGCATTTGATAAGCCGCAAAAAATAACGCATATCCGGTACTGGTTCCGAAATGACGACAACAATGTTTTTCCCGGCAATGAATATGAGTTGCTATACTGGGGCGAAAAGAACTGGATTTCCTTGGGGAAACGGGTAGCGACAGATACAATTCTGAACTACAAAGGAGTACCTTCAAAAACTATTTATTGGCTTCGCAACCTCACAAAAGGGAAAGAAGAAAGACCTTTTACTTATGAGAATGGGGAACAAATTTTTTGGTAATGAACTGATTTCAACGTTCCTGCCTCAATATTGTAGGGAAAGCGGCGTTTATCTGGAATTCGTGGGATGTAAAAACGGGAAAAATCCGTTGGGAACGGTTTTAAAGAGGATAAAATGATGGTAATTGTATTGTTTATATTAATTCTTAGTGCACAATATCTTTGTATAAGGTCTCTGTATGGTAACTTTGTGATTTTATTACATAGAGAGCCACAGGGATTATATTCACAATCATATGAATCGCTTGATATCCGACAATTGGACAAAAACAAGTTTGTTTTATTTAGTACCTGCTATTTTCCTTTGTTAGCAGGTGCAACAATCACAATGAACTAAAAGTAATCCATTTATTAAGAGGAAAATATGTATACTTAGTATTTACAAACGAATAACAATAATAAATTATGAAACAAAAAAAATCAGTTTTTATATTTTTTCTTTTTCTGATTATTGTCTCTTGCGGGAAGAAAAATGATTTGAGTTCTATCTTTGGTCAAATTACAGAGGTTCATTGTAAAGAAATAGTTATTGATGACTTATTGAGCAATCCGAGTGATCTAATTACAATTGATGGTAACATAATATTTTCTGATTATGTTGATGACAAAATAATTGCAATATACAATATCAAAGAGAAAAAAATAACGCATCGAATATTTACAGAAGGACAAGGGCCAAATGAATTTTTACCGACGCCATTGACACTTGAAGTTGACAATAAACAAAAAACTATAAACGTTTTACAACGTCAGTATGGCATATATACACAATATAAGTTAGCGGATCTGCTGAATGAGAACATTGTTCCATTCAACAAATTTGATTTTGGAAGGATAGATAAAATCACAGAAACGCATAATGGATTTATTGCTGCCGGTTCTTATTCGAATGGATCAATCGGAATTTACGACCGGAATGCTACCTTAAAGAATATTGAGGATATCTATCCCTCCTATTTTTCAAATAGTGAAAACATTGAAAATAAATATCGTATTGGGCAAGGGCAAATTCACTTTAACAAAGAGATGCAAATATTTGTATTTGGTTCAAGTCTCACCGGAGAAATAAAATTCTTCAATGTGTTGAATACGTATGAATTAAAACTCATTCATTCTTATTCTGTTGGTAATTCATCGTTTAGTAACCGAATGGAAAATAATCCGGATAATACCCCCATAATGGAAACAGACATTTACCATTGCGTGAATATATGCTCCTCAAAAGAGTGCATTTATATTCTATACTGTGGAGAACAGTTCATGAATAGAAGTTCTGCAAAGCATAGTTATATATTAAAATTTGATTCAAAAGGCAAGGCTTTAAATTGCTATAAAACAGATTATCAACTAATTAGTATATGTGTAAATGATAAAGAACAAGTATATGGCTCTTCTATATCCGAAGCCCTTGATCCTGTTTTTGTAGAAATTGATATGTAATACTTATCTGATGCTTGTGCTGTGCAAAAAATGAAGTAGTTGTTTGGCGGATGGCTATAGTCTACAATGTGCTTAAAGCCGGTTTTGATTAGTTATTTTGTAAGTCGACATTAGATATGAGAAGAAATAATAAAGGGTGCGTTAAACGACAGAAGTTAAAGGTAGAAATAAAAGCAAAATGGCGCTATAAAAAAACAAATTAAATTCGCATGAAATATTTTTGGAAATCCTTCTTGAAAGACCTGCGTTTCTGGTTTGTTATCTTTGTGATAACCATCCTTTTGGCAATCGCAATGCGAGTCTTTCTTTTTTCCTCCTTCCATATCCCCAGCGATTCCATGTATCCCGCCATTCAATCCGGAGACTATATCTTAGTCAACAAATTGGCCTACGGCCCTCGGATTGTGAAAAACTTCAAGTTCCGGAAAGGCGGCAAGTTTGAGACTGTCGCAAAAAGCCGACAGCGTATTTCAGCCGGAGATTTTCAATTGTTTTCCGCACGACACTGCCGATTTTGGCTGGACAATCAAAAACTTCGGGCCGCTCTATGTGCCGAAAGCCAAGGATAATGTCCGTTTGGATACAATCAATTATGTCCTGTATAAAAACCTGATTACTTACGAAACAGACTTGCCGGTAAGGCTTCGGGAAGGGATACTGTATTTGGGCGACAGGGTGGTGTATGATTATACTTTCCAAATGAATTATTATTTTATGGCAGGCGATTATCTCTTCGATTCGCGGGATTCCCGCTACTGGGGCTTGTTGCCGGAAGACCATATCGTGGGGAAAGCATCGCTGATTTGGCAATCCAA
>JAITNQ010000233.1 GCA_031290435.1 Candidatus Symbiothrix sp.
CCATAGAAAAAGATTGTTGAATCCCAATCCGGCCAAGCCGATAAGGAAAAAAATGAAAAACTCAAGGCGCTTGTTTTTTATCGTTTTTTTGTTGAAAACCCAACTCGTACTGATGATATAATTGACAATAAGGCCGGCTATAAAAGAAACGGTCGCTGAAACCAAATAGTGCAGGTGTATATATTCCGTCAGAATGTACAATAATCCGAAATCCACCACAAAAGCGAGACCGCCCACAAAGGTATAACGAATCAGTTGAAAAAGCGTACTGTCTGTCGAATGAACCAAAATCGTTTTAAATTTGTCTTTCCAATTGAATTGCATCTGTTATTTTATTTTTTTTGATTGTAATCGTGATACGGCTCCCAAATAACCTCCATGATGCCGCTTGGCATAGTCTTCCACTGTAAATTGAATTCTTTTCATGGTTTCAACCACCAATAAGTCTCCGATCACCGTCATGACGGTTGTAGAGGTAGTGGGCGTTAGTCCCAGCGCACAAACCTCAGTGGGATTGCCTGTCAACAGGCAAACATCGGCGCTTTTTGCCAAGGGGCTTTCCGCATTACTTGTAATAACGATAAACCGGATTTCCGGAATCAGGTTGCGTGCCAATCCTACCAATTCGATGATTTCCCGCGTCTTTCCCGAATTGGAAATCAGCAGCATTAAGTCGTTCTCCCGCAAAATTCCCAAATCGCCATGCTGGGCTTCACTCGGATGCAAAAAACAGGCCGAGGAGCCGGTCGAACTAAACGTAGTGGCTATATTGGACGCAATCTGTCCAGCTTTTCCCATGCCGCTGCATACCAGTTTTCCCCGTCTGTCATGAACTTGCTCAATAATCAAATCTATAGCCTTTTCATATGCGCCCGATAGCGGAATATTTTGAATAGCTTGTACCTCTTTTTCGATAATTTTTTTAAAATTTGTAATCATTTTCGTTGTTTATTATTTTGCAAAGGTATTTATTTATATTTTTGTACGCTAAAAATTTAAATAAATTATGCAATATTTTTCTTTTATATTGGCCAATGGCCTCCGAATTGTTCATTTACCTTCCGATTCTATCGTCTCTTATTGCGGTTTTGTGGTCAATGTCGGCGCTCGCGATGAAAAATCGACGCAATACGGACTGGCGCACTTTGTCGAACACATGCTATTCAAAGGCACCCGGAAACGGAAAGCATGGCATATCCTGAACCGAATGGAAAATGTGGGCGGCGAATTGAATGCTTATACCACGAAAGAGGAAACTTTTATCTATTCCGCCTGTCTGTCGCAAGATGTGGAGAGAGCTATCGAATTGGTAAGCGATTTGGTCGGACATTCCCAATTTCCCGCACAAGAAATTGAAAAAGAGCGGGAAGTAGTGGTAGATGAAATCCATTCTTATGAAGATACGCCTTCCGAATTGATTTTTGACGAATTTGAAAACCTTATTTTTTCCGGAAATGAATTGGGACACCATATACTGGGTGATACGAAAAGTTTGGCAAAATTTACGGCTGCTACATGCGCTTCCTTCGTCAATCATTTTTACAGCCCGGACCAATTGGTTTTCTTTTCCTACGGAAAGACGCCTTTCCCGAAAATAGTCCGCTTGGCGGAAAAATATATGCTGGATTTTCATTCTCCCGGCCTTCCTTCTCAGCGTACCGCTCCCGCATTTCTCCCTTCTCAACAAGTAATTGTAAAGAAAAAGAATTTACACCAGACGCATGTAATAATCGGCGCAAGGGCTTATTGTACTTTTGACAATAAGCGTATCGGTTTATGCTTGTTAAACAATATTTTAGGAGGACAGGGAATGAACAACCGGCTGAATTTGAGTTTGCGTGAAAAATACGGATTGGTCTACTCGGTCGAATCCGGCTTTGGAACCTATACCGATACGGGCGTTTTTACCGTTTATTTTGCTTGTGACCATGCATCGAAAGACAAATGTTTACAATTGGTATACAAAGAATTGAAGCGTTTACGGGACAACAAATTGTCCGGCTCGCAATTTGCAGCCGCCGTGAAACAATGGAAGGGACAGTTAGGCATTGCCGGCGATAACAAAGAAAACACCGCACTACGGATGGGAAAAAGTTTTTTACATTTCAATAAATACGACGAACTGCCGCAAGTGTATCAAAAAATTGATGCACTTACGGCAGAACAGTTAGTAGAGATTGCCAATGAAATCTATGAAGAAAAGAATCTTTTCTCCTTGATTTATCAATAGGCTTTCACTATTTTTTCGGTAAAAGTCTTACTTCCCAATTGTATTTTCAGCAGGTAAACACCCGGCGTCTGTGCAAATTTTGACACATTTTGGGTGAGTGTACTATTCCCGCTTTGTACCTTGTCTGCAATCAAGTCGGCTAATTTTGCACCGTTCGCATTGTACAAGGCTACACTCACCTTGGTTTTTTCGGGCAAAGAAAAAGTCAATTGAATTTCATCTTTGAAAGGATTCGGGGATACCTTGTAGACTGCCGCTCCGGCTGTCAAATTTGCTAAACCGGTAGTGCCCTCCGGACTTTTAACAGCGGTATTCAGAAATGATTTTCCGACTGTCAAAGTTTTTACGCCGTCTTTATCAATAGCATAATTCTCCAAGATAACAAATATCGGGAATCGGTCATTTTGTGTGTACCACAAGTATTTAACCTGTTCGTAAGAAGTGCCGTTGCCTTCTGTTGTTTTCACTCGCAAAGCCGACACGGTAATACCTCCCGGCAGCACAATTGTACCGGTTGCATCGGCATGGGTGGAATATTGCCCTTCAACAGTAGCGGTATAACTTGAATTTGCTATGGTAAGGGTTCCGGAATACTTTCCTTCGAAATAAGTATTGTATACTTGCGGATAGGCGGTTTTAACAATGGGTTGAGACAAACTGAAAGTTACATTTCCAGCTTGGTAACCCGTGTATTCATTGCCATTTTCCGTGCTATTGAAAAAGAAAGTACAGCCGTCATTCCTGCTTACTTTAATATTACTTTCACCGGCATTTTCTTCGAGGCTTGAAGCGGATACCGCATCATCCGTAAAGTCAGCTCCGCTGAAATCCCAATAGCGGTTTTCACCCGCATCACCCGCCGTTTGAGAAACGACTTCCCGGCAATCATGACTTTGACCGGATAAAAACCCATGATTAACTTTTGTTAACTTTACTTGTGAAAAGAGTAAAGAAACACTGCAAAAAGAAATAAACAAAAAAGTGAAAATTCGTTTCATAAGCATCGTAAATTAAAATTGTTTCTTATTTAATGCCACAAAGATAATAAATTTTTTAATAAAACAAACTTTTCGTTTCATTTTACTTCACTATTTCTATGCCGGTTGTTTGGCGGATGTCGCCTGACGAAGCGCCGACAAGGATTTCGATTTTGCCTTTTTCCAAGACCCATTCGTTTTTCTTTTCGTCCCAATAACGAAGGCTGAAGACGGGAACATCCAAAGTTACGGTTGTCGTTTCACCTGCCTTTAACGGCACATGAGCAAATGCTTTCAGTTCTTTTTCGGGATAGAAAATTTTTGATTTCACGCGGTGCACATACAACTGAACCAGTTCGTCAGCTTCGTATTTACCGGTGTTTTTCACATCAACGCTTACCTTTAGCGTTTCGTTCAGGCTGTATTTTTCCTGAGTCGCTTTCAGGTTTGCATATTCAAAATCGGTGTATGTCAAGCCGTGTCCGAAAGGGAACAGGGGTTTGATTTTTTTGGTATCGAACCAGCGGTATCCGACCAGCAGTTCTTCGGAATATTTGGCAATATTACGGTCTTCAACGGCAATAGCGCTTTGATTGCCATCCACTAAATTAACAAAAACATCGGGACCGAAACCGCCTCCTGCCTGCGGATAATTGCCCAATGCGAAAGCGGGCGAATCTTCCAATTTAACAGGCATTGTGAAAGGTAAATGTCCTACAGGAGCCAATTTTCCGAGCAAAATATCGGCCAAAGCATGACCACCCTCACTGCCGTTGAACCACGACATAACGATGGAAGACGAATATTGATTTATGGTGTTCAAATCGACGGGACCGCCCGAAACGATGACGGTAACGATGTTCGGATTTACGGCGGCAATGGCTTTTATTACTTCATCTTGACCGGAGGGCAGTTGAATGGAAGTGCGATCGCTGCCTTCGGTTTCCACTTCGCGATTGGTGCCACCCACAAACAGCACTAAATCGGCTGCTTGTGCCACTCTTACGGCTTCGTTCAGCAAAGCGGTGTCGGCAGGTACGTAAGGACTTGGCAAGGGCTGTCCGAATTGGAAGGGACCATTGCCAAAGAAACTAAAACTTTTGTAACCTCTTGCAT
Source organism: Candidatus Symbiothrix sp. (assembly GCA_031290435.1). Lineage (GTDB taxonomy): Bacteria > Bacteroidota > Bacteroidia > Bacteroidales > Azobacteroidaceae > Azobacteroides. The sequence goes on from JAITNQ010000233.1 coordinate 4,324, forward strand.
AAGTTACTTTTAAGGTATTCCCTAATCTATCTCTCAGCCCTTGGTAAGGTGTGATTTCGTAAAGCGTTTTTACGCCTGCGCCAACGCCACCGGTAGCATTCTTCTGCTGGGCATTGTCACCGATAATGGCAATAGATTTGTATTTTTTCAAATCCAACGGAAGTAGGGAATTTTCATTTTTCAACAGCACAATAGACTTTGTAGCCACTTCGTAAGCCGTTCTTTGTTGGGACACTTGCGAAGTCAGCGTTTTGTTGGCTTCCGATGCAGGCACCGGTTTAACATGCAACCTAACCCTCAAAATATCTTTCACCCGTTTGTTAATAACGTCGATGGACACTGCGCCCGATTTCACGGAATCGACCAAGGCTTTTCCCAAAAACATGCCGTTGGGCATTTCAATATCCAAACCGTTTTTGATAGCGTTTACGGTGGAATGAGTGCCTCCCCAGTCGGAAACAATCAAGCCGCGAAAACCCCATTCGTCTCGGAGGATTTTCTCCTGAAGAATTTCATTTTCCGAACACCAAAAACCGTTCACTTTATTGTAGGCGGCCATTACACCCCAAGCATCCGCCTCTTTCACAGCCGATTCAAAGGGCGGGAGGTAGATTTCGCGCATAGCGCGCTGGCTGACTTTCACATCGACACGGCCGCGATTATTTTCTTGATTGTTCAGGGCAAAATGTTTCAGACAAACGGCAAGTCCAACGCTCTGAACGCCTTTTGTGTAGCCCACCGACAAGCGAGCGCTCAGGAAGGGGTCTTCGCTGAAATATTCGTAGGTGCGACCGCCAACGGGCAGGCGTTGAATGTTGATGGCAGGTCCCAAAAGCATATCTTTGCCGCGCAGACGCCCTTCGGCGCCGATTGCCACGCCGTATTTGTAGGCGATATCGGGGTTCCAAGTGGCAGCCAGCGCCGATCCGGTGGGAAAGAAAGTAGCCAAATCGTTACCCAATCCGGCAGGCGACCACGAATTTGCCTCCAACTCTTCGCGGATGCCAAAAGGTCCGTCGGCAAATTCAAAATCGGCAATTCCCAATCGGGGAACGCCTGCGGAAGAGAACATACGGATACCGTAGAACATTCCCAATTTTTCTTCCAAAGTCATATTGGAAATAATTTCGTCGATTTGAGCGTCGTATTTGTTCAAGATGGAAGGTGTCGCTCGGTTGCTCGTGAGTTGGGACTGAAGATTTGTGACAAAAATCATTCCTACTAACAGCAAGAAAATCATTTTTTTAAGTGTATTCATAATATTAATTTGAGTTTTATTTGAATTTTATTTAAGTTCTATTTGAGTTTTATTTAAGTTCTATTTGGGTTTTATTTGAGTTACACATTTACAGTGCAAACCAATAATTCATTTTTAGCATAAACACATTCGTAGCGGCGTCCGAATCGAACATTTTGTCAAGATTCTTGAACCAGTTTTTTTCGTAATCAGCACCAAAAACGGAAGAAGAATTCGCCCAGACTAAATAAATGTTTGATCCGGGACGATATTCCCAACGAATTACTATATTTGAGCGAAATTCATTGAAACTGAAATCCGGTTTATTGAAATAGTAATTTTTTGAATCATAGTTCGTTTCATAACCAATACCCATGGCGTCAAGATTGTAAGTAAGGGCGTCAAAACGCTCATCCCTGCTGTGCGAAGTCGGGTCTTTGGCCAATTTAAACTGAGAATATTTTGCCGTCGAAGTGAAGGGGGCGCCGTAAAGTTGCAGCGAAATATCAGGTGTAACATTCACTTGTGCACGCATAGTCAAGCCGTAGGTTCGTTGTTCGATTTTTCCAAGCACATACAGTTGGCTGCTGCTCATATCGAAAGGATTTTCGCGCAACTCTCCGACATATTGCGTGTCGTCCTTGCTGGCCGCCACATTTAATTGAGCCGACAGATAAACCCGGCTCCCCGCGCGGTAGGTCAGCGAGGGCATAAAAGTGTTTGAATTTGAATAGGAGTTGTAGCCGTTCATATACATGAGCGTGAGAACCAATGGTTTGGCTCTGTCGGAATTGACGGTCAAGGTAGTAGACAGCGTGGGGTCGTAGCGCACATCCGGACCGCTTCGCAACAATCTGGTATCCAATCTATTCCAATCGTATCCTTCCATCAACGAAACTTCAAATCTATTTTTCAACATCGCCATCCACATCAAGGTGGCAGAGTTGTATGCGCAAATATTCCCGAAGTTCCAAGTGTTAAATTGCATCAAACTCAGGGTGTTGCTGCGGAAAATACCCCAAGCCTCCGGCTTGCGGTACGAAATGGTTGTGGTGTTGCTGATAGCATCCGCCTCACGCATAAAACCCACTCCATTGATATCGAACCCCGGCGTGTACCAACTAAATGTTTCGGCGACAGTCCAGCGAGAGTTACCGGATCGTCCAATTTGCACCGCTCCGGCTGTTCCTGTCATCGAAGTTTTTGTAGAATCAACTTTCAGATAATGATCTGCCGATTTCCTTTGATAATAGTGCGTAGGACTTGTTTGCAGGGCTGTGATAGCTTCGTTGCTGCCATACACAGCGCTATACATGGCTTTTACATCAATAAAATACAAACGATTTTTGAAATATTGCGTAAAATCTATGCCGCCTGCAAAGGCATCCTTGAGCAAAACATCTTTCATCGAACCCGACAAATCGCGATTCATAGCGGTAAACATGCCTCCCAGCAAGGTGTTGCCTTGCCAATTCTTCTGCACGCGCGCCACGGTGTAATTGGTCAAAGGCTCGACTACCTCTTCGCTTTCGGTTTGGTTGCGGGTAACGCTGGAAGTTGTTCTGCCCGTAACGCTTTCAACCAAACCTACGCTTAATCCGTCGCTTGTTGTGCCGGTTAATTTTACAGCGCCAAGTATGGGTACATTTCCGGGCGTTTCTGCATAAAAAATCGAATCTTGCGCTCTCATCATCGGATAAAGAGAAGGAGAAGAACCTATTCGTCTGGTATAAAACATATTATCTGTTCCATTGCCAAAATCGAAAATATATTTTCCTTCCAAAAAGAAAGGTCGTTTTTCGTCGTAAAATGTTTCGTAAGTAGTAAGATTCATCACCGAGGGGTCTAATTCAACTTGTCCGTAATCGGGGTTAATGGTCATGTCTAAGGTAAAATCGGAAATGGAAACTTTTGCATCTAATCCTATATTGCCACTCCAATCTTCTCCGGTTTGGTAGGGATTGCCCGGAATTTCGGGATATTTCATAAATTTTCCCATTGTGTATGGCAAAAACTCAACGCCGCGCGATTTCGGCAGATTTTCCATTCCGTGAAGTTCGCCGAAAGAAAAAACATAACCATTGTTGCGCAAGGGAATAATGCTCCATTGTTGAATTTCGTTGTTACTGCGAATGGTACGGGCAACATTCAGCCCCCAAATACCTTCGTTGGAAGTTTGATTATAACGCAGTTGGGTAAAAGGGATACGAAACTCGGCAGTCCAACTCGAATCGCTCAAATTGATAGAGGTACGCGCTTCCCAAACAGCGTTCCAACTCAATGTAGGTATTTGTTTGTCGGTTATAATTTGGTCGGTTTTGTTACCGCCGAGGTTGATATCGAATTGCAGCGCCGCACGAAAATCGTGATAAGTGTCAAAAGAAACGCTGACCAAATCGCCCATGGTGTTGTTGTCCCTGTCCGACAAAAAAGCGTTCATTTTGTCCGGCTCAACATCTTTGCAATACACGCCGATATAGATATTTTTGTCATCATAAAACAACTTCATGCGGGTAAACGAAGGGCTTTTTTTCAATTCAACGGGGATAGATTGTACAAAATCCTCCGACCATTGGCCTTCGCTTGTCCAGAGCGTTTCGTTTAATCGTCCGTCTATAGAAGGTTTTTCTCCCGAAATTTTTGTTATGTCATATACTCTTTTGTATGCGCTTTCCATCAAGATTAGCTCATCTTGCTGCGCATAACAAAAAATTGAAACAAATAGAAGTATCGTTGTTAATTTGATTTTCATGCGTACTTTTATATTATTTTACTCATACCTTCCCGCACCCCTTGATTCTGCTCCAAATGTATTGAATTCAAACGTTTGGTCATGTGTCATACCATGACATGTGCCGCAGTCATGCATGGTTTTTGTATTGAAAAGCAACAGTCCCATTATTCCTTGCGAGCGCATTTCAATCCACGAAAGCATATACACACCCTCGCGAATTTTGATATATTTACAGGGGAAACTGCCCATTACACTCGCTTCCGAATTGGATATAATAGCGTATGTAAACGATTCGGTGGTTGTATAAACATGCTGTGATGACACATCATCGCTATATTCCCATGTGTATGAGCGCCCGATCAGCTCATCTGTGAAATGATGACGTTCTTTGGAAAAAATATTGCCTAACTCTGGAAATTCGGTATCGACTATCTGCTCATCTGTGAAATAATGATCTTCTTTGTAAGGGGTGATTCCGTCTGCCTTGATAATACCGAATAACCACTGCTGACGAGGGTCGCGCGGACTTTTTTCATTGTCAAAAGTAGAACGAACTAAGGTAACAAGTCCGTTTTTCAGGTCAATTGCATATTGCAAGCCGTCTATCGGGCAATCGTTATTCGTTGTGTGAGCAAAGAATACAAGTTGGTCGTCTGCCTCAAAAGCGTCATAACGCTCTGATTTCCAATCGCCTGTACCCTCACGAAAGCGCATATTGAAATCTGTGCCGATTTCGTAGTCCAAAATAGTTCCGTTGTCAAGCGTTACAGTGAACTTGCGATTGTCCAAAATTGCAGAATGTTCCATCATTTTTTTCTCTTTACCCGGAAAATCGAAAGCGCCTTTCCAAGCCTTTGTTTTGGCTGCTACTTCTGCCACTTCCGCGAGTGTCATTGCTTGCGTCATTTCTGATGGACGGTAAAGAAATCGCATTCCTTTTGGAATTTTCATTACCGGGGGCGCTGCAACGCCTTCGGCAGGCGGCGGCAGAACGAATCCCACCGGATTTTGATTCGCAATGCCAAATGGATAATATGCAGCAAGTTGTCCGCGAATTTTCCCTGTATCGGAATACATTTCACAAACGAACTTATCCTGAGCATCTATTCCTAATTTCACGCCCATTTTTTTCATCGTGTAGAGGTCAATTACATCCAACACAAATCCTCCACTAAATTCAACCTCTACACGTGAATACAACCAATATCGCTCGTCAAGTTCGTAATAATCGGACGGATAGCAAAAAGTTTGCATGGAGCCTTTGGGTACCTGCGCCGAATAACTTGGCGAACCAAAAACAGTAAGTTCGTCAGTCCACTGAATTACCTTGCCGATCAGCCGTTTTGTCGCCTTATGACGATGGTCGGGAGAGGCATTGCCTGCAATATAACCGGTAGCAATATACCGTTCCACTTCGCGGGGAGGTGGCTTTGAGCCAAAGCCAAATTCGCCGCAAAACCAAGTTTCAAACACCGTAGCGAGCTTTGTACGCTCATCAACCACTGCAAGGTAGAATGTGAGCGAATTTTCTACTCGCAAAACATTCAGGGTGAGGTTGTTCAAGCGAAGACATGCCGTACCTTCCGGCACAAGCAATGAAGCGCTATCGTCAAGGAGCAGTTTGTAGCCCGGACTTTTCTCACTACCGGCAAATGTGAGCGGCTCTGTACCCACTACCGCGTTTACCTGTTCGGGCGTGAGTTTGTTATATTGAAACATGAAATCTGCAATGATTTCATCGTAGGACAATTCCTTTTGTTCCTGCTCTGTGCAAGAACTTGTAATCCCAAGCATTAACACAATCGTGAAAAATGCGGCTGATAAAAAGGTGTTTTTCATTTCTATTATTTTTTTCAAGGCTTTATTCCCAACCGCTGAGCGCCATATATTTGGTTAGAAAGCCCATTGCTTCAATTTCGTGAATCTGACCTTTACTTATTTTGAAAACATGCGCCGCAGGGAGGTCAAAAGCCGGCATCTGCATTTCGCGGCTTGTAACGCCCGGAACGTTGTAAATCGGAAAAGTCTTTTTATTCATTTCATGTCGGAAATGGGAAAACCCGATAGCCAGCCCGGCTTCCGGATCAATGGCAAACACCCTCACATTGTCGATATCGTTGATATAGTCCATCATGTTGGTGTTCAATTGGTCAACGGTTTTCAATGCGCTGTAATTCGGCGATTCGTCGGTTTCATTGTCGGGGATACCGCTATTACTTGCCGGAGAACCGTTTTCGCGGCGGGTGCAATCATCCGCCATAGGAGAAAGAAAGCCGTTGTCCATAATCAGGGCATCGTAGTAAGAATAAGCGATTCCCACCATTTCATATCTTTTCATGCGTTCTTTTTCGGGAATGGCAGTAAGGATTCCCGGTCGAACGGTTTGCAGGTATTTCATATTTTTCGGGTCAATACCCCTTGCAATCAGGTGTTCGGCCTCGTTAACGAAACCATCGTCGGATATTTTCAGGCGAAGCGCTATCATGACAGGCTTGCCCTGTTCTTCCATCATTCCCAAAAAACCAACTTCTCTGACAGTAGGGTCAGGTACATAGATTTTGAAAGTAGTCGGCGCTGCCGAAGCAGTTTGCCAAAGACCTTCTCCAATTGGTTTGGAATCAACATTTTCAACAAAACGCGCATTCATTGCAAATGGAATTTTACTGGGGTCGTGCGCTACCAGCGCCTTGAAATAGTTATCAACAAGCTCAATCAGACATTTTTTATCGGTACATTTCAAGGGTTCAGGCATGTTGAACTGAAACGGGGCTTGCGCAGATACGCTAATGCTGACAGCAAACATGAAAAGCGCAATACCCAATTTTGCCGTATTTGAATTTGTCTTCATAAATTATGCTTTATATTGTTTTTACAAATACCGAAATAAAACTCACCGCAGGGAAATTAAGTTGTAATTCTCCGTTCACGATTTTGAAATCCTTCACTTTTTCCATATTCTGTTTATTATTTGTAACATAAACAGTTATTTCCGAATCCTTTGTTATCGGCAAGCCTTTAACGACCGAAGGACATGCGGCTCCGTTGTTCACGGCATGCACTACGTATTGCCCGTTGGCAATATTACCGAAAACAGCGGGATTAACCTCTGACTTGGTGCAGGCGAACGGCAAAGAGTAGGAATGTTCGGGAGTAGCGGCAAGTTGTTTCAGATTCCAGAAGCGTTGCGTAGGACGCAACGGACCGGTAGAATTGTAAATCCCATCGCCCCAAAGAATTGAATAATCCGACGTTAGTTGCCATTGCAGAATAGATTGCGGATGACATATCGCACAAATACGGGTATAAAGATTAATCTCGTAGAGCGCAAAAGTCTGTTCGGCAAAAATCTGCGGATAGCGATGCGCCGCTGCATCGGTACTGCCTTCGCCAATGATAAGCGGAACATTCAACTGCCGGGAAGCCCATTCCCATTTTTGCAGCGTAATGTCGTCGCAACCGCGCCATGAATGGAACGATATGGCATAAATATAGGGATGAGTGGCCGGGTCGTTCAGGGCAGGCAGCACAAAATCGAAAGTTGTGGCGTCGGAATTATCTCCGAGTAACAGTTTGGTGGACAGTCCTCTGGATGCAAGATAAGCGCCCAGCGTCTTGATAAGATAAGCATGCTGTTCGGGTGAAAAATACACGTCGATACCTATATCCGATTCATTAAACGAGAATGCGGTCGCTTCCACTCCGTAAAGGCTTTTCAAAGCCAGCAAATAATCGGCAATGGACTTGTAGACTTCTTGCTGTTTGTATACAAGCAGGCGTTGCGCAGCAACACCTCCGAATCCGCGTGGATAGGCAGGGTCGATAGCCCATGAGGGCGGGAACCATGCGCTGACAATAATCGGCATTCCCAATTTTTTAAGGCGTTGCGCCATTTGCATTGATTTTTCAACCTGCGGACTGATTTTTCCGTTCAGGGCTTCTTGCAGCGGTTCGGATTTTTCTACCGGCTGCCAACTTGCCCAAGGCATTTCTACCCTGCCGAAAGCTACCCGCATATTTTCGAGGCAGTAATCTATCACTTTGGGGTCGTTTTGCGGACTTTGCAAACGGAAATTTCCGCCAAATCCGAGAAATTCGCGTCCCGGACTTTTTACATCCACTGCAATTTCAACCTTTTCGTTATTAATTTTACCGGCTGCCGTGATGGTGAAATTCAAATTTGAAGTCTGCCCTTTTTGCAGATTTTTCCCTGCAATTTCAACATACAAATCGGTGGGTCCGGGAGGCGTGCGAAATCCGCCCCAACCTGCAAATGCTGCAAAAGGATTCGGACGTAGTTTCTCAAAAGCGACAACAGTCCTGTCGAAATCAAGCGTTACTTGCTGACTCTCACCTTTCACAAAAACACGCTTTTCGCCTATTTCCAAGGTTTTTTCGGCATAATATTTTACCGGTAACAACATCCTGAAATAAACGCCGTCAACTTCAAGCGTGGTGTCGGAGGTCATTTCAATGCTGACATCGACCACGCCTTTGGCTTTCTCGGTAACCACCTGTGTGAATTTGATTTTACCGATAGCCGTTGTAACTGTTTGTTTCAAACCATCGCGCGTAAACAAGGGACTTTGACGTTCCATACCGGTAAATTCGGTTTTTCCGTCTTTTTCGCTAACAGCTAAAAATGATTCAAAATCAATTAGCTGACCGTCAATTCTAATACCGGTCATATTGCCCCAAGCCATCACTTCGGGTTGTGCCGAGGCGGAAAATGTCGCCGCCAAAACGAAAAGCGCTACGAATAAATTTTTTAGTTTCATAAGTTTTTTAGTTTGTAAGTTTTATGCGAAAAATCAATTCTATCTAATGTAAGGCTGCGGGCATCGTCGTAAATTGCCTTCACAGCAGGATTTTTGTTGGGAAAAATAAATGTCGGCATCACCGGCGGAGTAGTTGCCTCTGCTTTCGGTTCTTCCGTTGGGGGTGGCGGGGGCGGCGGCATATCAGCCATCATCGCCGAGAAATCGTAAATGCAATATCCCCAAACCATAAACCATGACCATGAAGGTTGTTTTTCGTAAATTTCGGCTGTCGGAGCGTTGCCAACTTCGCCAAGCGCAATGAGTTTGCCGCCGCCAAGTTCGAGCAACTGGTCGTGGTGCGACTGTTTCCAATCGTTGCTGTACACGTCTGCCGCCAGTACGTCAACATATTCAACGCCGGGGAAGAAATCGGCATAAGGACCGGCTTCGTCGCCTACTTTATCGCGGGGAGCATTTGTGTTCCATACCCACAACAGATTATTCAGTTTGTGGTGTTTCGTGAAATAGTCGAACATGGCTATCCACAATTTTTTGAAACCGTTTTCGCCCGGTTTGTTGCACCACCAAAACCAAACGCCATTCATTTCGTGGAAAGGACGCCACAAAACGGGAACATTGGCAGCTTGCAACTGTTTCAAGTAGATGGCCACGCCGTCCATTTGCGCTTTCCATTGCGTATTCAATGCGGTGCCGTCGGTAACGAGTTCGTCCCATTCTTTCTGCGAAGGAAGTCTGTCGGCAAGGCGCCAAATATCGTCGCCGTTACATTCGTCGCCATTGGAAGGAAAGCAGCAATGCCACATCAGCGTAATAATCCTACCACTTTCATACTGCCTTTTCGCCTCATCGACAATCGTTTGCCGAAGTTGCGCTTTTGTTAAGCCATTCACTTCGCAAGGCCCGAAAGGAGCCGTCAGGTTCATGGGCCCGCAATGTTGAAATCGCTGTACATTATCGCCCAGCGCCACAAAACTGAAATCGGCGCCCCACAATTCGGAGGAAGTTCCGGTCATTTCTTTCACCACTTTATCGTAGCGAGGAAAATCGCTGACAAAATTGTGTTGTCCGGTGATTGTGTATTTTCCTTGCAAAGAATACAAGAAACTGAGCAGTTGCTTTGCTTCAGGCGCAGCATTCGGGTTAACAGGTTTAAATGCCGCTCCTTGAGCGGAAGCGCCAAGCAGCAAGCAGCATAAAACGAATATAATAGCCTTTTTCATGTGAAATGTTATTATTGTTTTATTTTGTAAACACTTTATAGGAATGAGGCGGAATTGTTAACCGGAATGAGTTTGTATTTCCACCCGGCATAAACCTCGACATATCAAATCCTTCCGGCAGTTCCATTCCTGCGGGAAACGCAAAAGCGGGACGTGGCGACGGCAATTTTTCATATACAGCGTCGGTAACCAAATCAGTCAGTTTTTCAACGTCCCTTCCGGTAATAATTCTGATTGTTACCGGCTCGTCGCGGAAAGATTCTACAATAAATGTTCCGTTGTCGTAAGCGAACAAACTCACTTTTACAGGCGCCTCAATTCTCACGTCAATATCTTTCGACAACAACTGGCGGAACTGATTCAGCACGTTTTCGGGATAATCATACAGATTGCCGAAATCGTTGGGAATGGTAATCACATACAGATTGCCCTTGGAATATTGCGCACGAAGGATTACAGGATAGCCGGAAACGCCGCCGGTAAGCGGACGACCGGCGCTAACCGTTTCCCATGCGTCGTTGGTATGATACATCACCAAAGGAACGAGAATGTCTTTCCCCGTTTTTTGTGCAGCGCCGTATCCGGCGCCAAATTCGTTGACGAGCACGTCGCTCGGCACACGCAATTCACAAATTTCAGCAATTTTGTCGGGAATGGCTTTCAGCAGATTTGTTGTAATCACCACATCGCCGCCCTTGTTGAGTTGCGCTTTGATTTTCGTAAGCAATGCGGGGTCATATTTTGCCTGTTCGGTAAGCAAAACAATCTTTTGGTCGGTTGGAAATTCCGGTGTGATATCCATTGGGATACCTGCCATACCCAAATAGTTAGGCAAAAAATCATCGCCTTCCGAATGGTGGGGTTTGTAGGTTTTCACGCCTACAGGATTACCCAATTTTGAAATGAAAGCGTTTATTTTTTCCGCCGTATATCCGGCTACTCTCGCTATAGTGGTGGGAGTTGCCGATTTCCCGTTCAGATTGACGGGTTTGGCCATTTCGTCGTAGTCGAAACTTGTGCCTTGACCTTGCCATGCGGTACGATGCTGTTCGGGATTCAGGCGTACACCGATCAGTTCGTCATAAGCGCAAAGGGCGATTTCCGGCGCTTTTGCAAAAAAAGTAAGCCAAAATTGTTCGGCATAACGGTCCATACCCATACCGGCTCCACCGCTGTCAATCCATCCCCCATAATTATGTCCGGGGCGCAGATTATCAAAATAGCGGATTATGCCGTAACTTTGGTAATTTTGCAAGTGTTGTGCACTGGAAGGGTCGCGTGTTTCGGTACCTGTCCATACGCCATCGAAAATTTGGGGCCCTGTTTGCAGATCGAAACCAAGACCTTGAAAATGGTCATACCAGTTCGGATATTTGATGATGACTTTGACTTTGGGATTGACCTTTTTTGCAGGATTGATAACCAATTCCTTGCCGGCTTCCGTCATCAGTTCGGTGCGATATTGCGTCCAGCTTTTTGTGCCTTTGGCCTTAATTTCTATGTCCGACTTGCAACTGGTAAAGAAAAAGTCGTCCAAAATAAACTCATCGAAATGCTTTGCGGTATGTTCTGCAACTTCTTTTACGAATTTGCGGTGTTCGGGATTTGAATAACAGAAAGTTTCAAAATTATTCATTTCGCTTATGGTGTAAGTGATACCGCCTGCGACTTCAACACCTTTGCTCAGGAAGAATTTCTTTGCCTGTTCGAGGGTTTCGTCAGGAACAATTTTCATATCACGATGGGTTTCAAGATAAATCTTGTCCACTTTAATCTGACTTGAAATAATGTTCCATGTCGAATCTAACCAATGCAAATCACTCATTCTCATTGTGGTATAGGCTTTTGTATAAACCGAAACCTTGAATCCCTTATAATTGCCTGCCGCCGCGATGGTAAAAAATGCGAGCGAAAGCAATACCGTTGAAAAAATTTTGCGCATAATTATTTAATTTTTACCGTTTTTATTCTATTCATCATTTCAAAACCCATACGGCTGTTGTGATAAGGGCAACGCCACATACTGGCTTTTTCGGAAGTTTTGACGGGTGTACCGTCTGCATGCACATTGCCGTACCATTCGCCCACTTCGCGGTCGACGTAATATTGGTTGATCCAGTTCCAAGCGGCAATAGAGGCGTGGAGAAATTTCACATCCCCACTGATTTGATAGGCATTGTAATAGCCAATCACCGCTTCAGCCTGCGGCCACCATTCGAGACGCTCGCCGTGTTGTTCCACTGCTGCGCGAGCGGCTGCCATCATTTCCTGCATCCGGTTGATACGCGCTTGATCCTCTTTGCTCAATTTTACATTTTGACGAGGCGGCGGAAAGGCGCCAAATCCTTGTGGGGCTGGATCGTGGTTCTTTTCACCTTTGATATAACCCAATGAGTCGGTTCCTTCTTTCAGTTGCACTTCGGCAATGTTTACCGCTATTCGCTTCGTGTCTGCGAGAACTGCTTCGTCTCCCAGAACCTCAGCAGCTTCAACCAAGAGCCATGAAAATTCTATGTCGTGTCCGTAGGAATCAATATGTCGAAGATTTTGCCAGTCCATGGTCAAATAAAGATTTTCGTGCCATGTGTTTTGGTCGAGCACTTTGTACGACTCGACGTCAATTTGTTTTCTGAATATTTTTTCCAGAACGGGGTCTTTCCACACGCGATAAAGGTTTGTAAGCGCCTCAAGAACATGCAGATTATTGTTCATACTTTTGGGCGAATACAGATTTTCAGGCATTACCCATTCGCGAGAAAACTGTTCGATAAAGCCGCCGTTGATGGAGTCGTAAGCATGTGTAGCCAAAGTATTGAAAATGTCAATGGCAGCATCCAAGCTCGCCTGATTCTTGGTGGCGCGATAGTGTTCCGACAATCCGTAGATAGCAAAAGCATTGGCATACACCACTTTTTGCATGGCAGCGGGCGTACCGTCGGCATGCAAATCATAAAATACGCCACCATATTCCTTATCCAAGAAATGGTCAAGGAAATAATTAGCAGCGCGGTCGGCCAATACTTTGTATTGCTCATCGTTCAATTCGCGATAAGCCGAGGAGAATGTCCAAAGGATACGTGCATTGAGGATAGCGCCTTTGTTGGCCTCAGGAACAGGGGTGGCATCGGCGAGAATTTGTCCGTAGAAACCGGCGTCGGAATCGGGCGCGTATTTTGCCCAGAAAGCCAACACGTTGTTTTTTAAATCATCGACAATCTCTTGCTTCATTTGCGATGCGGCAATTTCCTCCGCTGTGGGCTTCGGAGCACACGAGAATATTAACAACAAGATCAGGCCTAATGCTATACAATTTTTCATAAAATTATGTGTTATAAATTAATTAATTTGATTTTGTTCCTGCACCGCAAACAAATGCCTGTGCAGGATTTTTTTGTAGGGGCGCACATATACCCCTACAAATGCAATCGTATCAATAGCCCGGATTTTGGTCTGCCAAAGACATTTCCGAGTTACTCGTCAACTCAACCAATGGAATAGGATAAATTTCACGATTCACGTTGTGCTCATAAATACGAACCGTATGCGGATTATTCACCGTTCTTACGCCCGTAGTGGGAACCAGAGAACTATCCCAATTCAGCGCCTCACTGTTTACAGGATATTCGGCGTCCAAATACTCTTTTGCCATTCCCGTGCGACAGATGTCGTACCACAAAGAATAATCTGCAAAAAATTCATGACGCCGCTCCATTACCAATGCTACTTTCCATACCGGAGAGGAGTAGGGTTTGTAAGCATAAGAACTGGTATAAGTAAATTCTTGATAATCGGGAACAGGAGCCGAAACCATGTCGCCCGGCATTACATCGGGAGGGAGAAGACTCCAATCGGGCGCAAAAATAACGGCGTCGCTGGAATAAACAGGAGTTGTACCTGTGTATTGTTTCTGTATGACGGTCTGTCCCAAAAATTTGTTGTATTTGCCCGTAATATTACCGGCAGAACGTTTATAGGTGGAATAGTAAGTCCTTGCATCAGGAACAAACAGACTGGGGTCGGTATTCAACTCAAACGGGAAAGTGCCATTATAGAACTGTGCGCCCGGATAAGCGGTCTTCGAAGCGTTCACTTCGTATTTTCCAAAAGCTCTTTCACGAATTTTTTGAATATATTCCCAGCCTTCTGTCGAATTATCGCCTTCGAGTTCAAAACAACACTCGGCATAATTAAGCAGCACAGCCGAATAGCGCATCAGGATAGCAGAGATAGGATTGTATTTTCTTGCTTCCCCGTTGGCCATTGGATAATCAATTGCCATTTTGTAGTGCTTTGAGTCTGAATTATAAGGCACCAGGTCGGAGGTTACAAAAGGAGCGCGCCACTCGCCTTCAGCGCCCATTCTTCCGTAATCGGGCTTAAAACTGATATAATTTGCAAAACCATAGAAATCTTTTATCTGAATATCGAAAACGGATGGGTCTGCTTCGGATCTCAACCATTCGTTGTAAGAGCCATAGCGGGCAATTTGATACAGCAAGCGTTTGTCGCCCGGCTCGAAAGAGTAGGTAAATTCGTAGGAAACATAGTGAGGTCCCCATGCGCCGTATTCTTTTGAACCTTTCAACTGTGAAGGAATCCAGAGGTTGTCGCCGTCAGCTTCGGCACCCGAACCCATGCGTTGATTTTCGGTAAATGCCACTTCAAAAATGCTTTCGGCTTGATAGTGATTTCCCGGCACATCAATTTGACCAAAACAGGGATTCAACGAATAAATGCCGCTGTCGATAATTTGTCTAAAAGTCGCTTTTGCTTCAGCCCATTTTTTGTTATACATATAGGCTTGTCCGAGATAAGCCAAGGCCATACCTTTGGTTACACGTCCTTTTTCGCCGTTTCTTGGCGTCCAGTCCAAGTGGTCGGCGGTATATTGAAGGTCTTCGATAATCAGGTTCCAAGCGTCTTCGGCTGAGTCGCGTTTTTTGTTCGGAGTTGTACCATAAGTGTCGCCTGTGAGCAACATCGGCACACCGCCAAAGTTCTGAACCAACCATGTGTAGAAGTAAGCCCTGATTCCTCTTGCTTCCGCTTCCATTTTATTGGCGGTTTCTTCACCGCCTGTCAAAATCGAGGGATTCACTCTTTCGTTAAGAATCTGAATGAAATCGTTGGCCCTTACAATCGCTCTGTAAGCCCGTTGCCAACCGCCTGCAAATTCTGCCTGGTCGGTCGTCCATGCCTGACGCGAGAAAGCCACGTCCCAGCCGTCGGGTTGAATATCCAGCGATGGATAGTTTGCCATCGCCATGTGCGGTTTGAGCAAGTATTGAGCGTCTTGGTCGGAGAAACTCTGTCTTTCGGGATACATCAAATCGTACACGCCATTGAGGTACATCTCTACCTTATCCTGACTTGTAGGAATGATGTCTTCTGTTTGTCCATAGCGTCTTACTTCAAGAAAATCGTCGCTGCAGGATGTAGCGAAAAACGCCACAATGCCTACTATTAATAAGATTTTTTTCATATACATAATTTTTTTAAGTAATTAGATAATTTTAGAAACCGGCCGTTAACCCAAAGGTAAATGTCCGTGGTAGCGGATAACGACCTTGGTCGATACCGTTAGTTGTAGCAGTTGTTGTACCAAGAAATGTAACATCTGTTTTGATTTCAGGATCAAGCCCTTTTACATAACTTGAAAGAGTCAGCAACTCTTCGGCGCTCACAAAAATGCGCACATTATCTATCAAAACTTTCTTGATAAGCTCTCTTGGGAGCGTATAACCAATTTGCACATTGCTCAATTTTAGATAATTACCATTTTTGATAAATAAATCGCTTACGCGCGTGCTTTGGTTATCGTCTGCACGTGTCAGACGCCAATAAGTGTTGCTTTTAGCATTTTCTCTCCAAGCGTTGTCATAAAATTCGGTCAGGATATTGTTGTACCCTTCCGTACCGGAACGCATTGTGGTCAGATTTTTATAGGCATACGACATAATATCTTGTCCTAAAACGCCGTGCATATTGAAAGAGGCGTCCCACTTTTTGTAATTTACCGAGAAATTTAATCCGTAGGTAAACGTGGGGAAACCATGGCCTAAATAATCCCTGTCTAAATCGTCAATGGTGCCATTGCCGTCCAAGTCCATAAATTTCACATCGCCGGGCGCCGTATATTGCGTTTGATAGAAATTGAAACCCGCAGCTTGTGCTTTGCTGTTCAACTCGTCGATTTCGGCTTGCGTCTGGAATATGCCGGCGTTTTTGTATCCCCAGAAAGTGCCGATAGCATGTCCGTTTTCTGCTACGGCAGCGTTTGTCCACCAATCGCCATTTCCAACACTATAATAGATAGGCGCATCGCCCACTTCGACCACTTCGTTTTTCAGCGTGGTAAAATTAGCGCGAACATTGAAGAACCAGTTGCCAACGGGTTTTTGGTAAGTAGCGGCTACTTCCAGTCCACTATTGCGGATGGAGCCAAAATTGGTATAAATACTGGTAAAACCTGTCGAAGGACGAATGGTCTTCGTATTCAGCAAGTCTTCGGATTGACGAATAAAATAATCAAGTGTAAAACTCAAAGTATTTTTGGCAAAACCCAAATCCAAACCGATATTGGTTTGTTGGTTCGATTCCCAATGCAAAGCATCGTCGTGAATACCGTCTTTCGTTAAACCGGTGGCATAATCAACAACACCGCCACCTGTCAACCAATAGGCTGAAATACGGCTGTTTGTCAGTTTGGCTACATCGGCGCGTCCGGCATTACCCGTTTCGCCCCAACCCAAACGCACTTTCAAGTTAGAGAAAATATTCAGGTTTTTGATAAATTCCTCTTCACCGGCACGCCATGCAAACGAAAGGGATGGGAAATAACCAAAACGGCGCAAAGCCCCGAAGTTGGACGAACCATCACGACGAAGTGTTGCCGTTAACAAATATTTGTCCATCAAAGAGTAGTTGAGACGACCAAAATAAGAAAACATTCTAAATTCCTCGCCAAGGCTTCCGCTACCGCCTCTGGTATCGTATTTGAGCATATCGCCCACACTACGCGCATTGTCGCTGGCATAATACCGTCCATTATAACTTGCGGAAAGCGTATACATATTGCGGGAAGCAGACTGACCTAACATGACCGAAAGATTGTGAATCTTTGCCAAGTTAATAATATAGGTCAAATAGTTTTCTGTGGACATGCTGAATCCGCCGTTCATACTAACGCTATAAGCATCAAAATCGTCATTTTGATTTTGATAAGTGCGATTGGCAATGGGGTCATAATCTGAAGTTCCACCGCCATAATAAGTGAACGCGTTGGTAGAACGGAAAGTCAGCCCTTTGAAAATATCCACTTCTGCATAGCCGTTTAACATAACGTTGTTGCTGGCGTTGACATAATTTTCGTTTTCGGTAGGAATGGTTGCTACCGCTACCGGATTGTCAACATATTGGCTGATGTCGCCGTTGGCATAGAGGAAATGTCCCCAAGTGCCGTTCGGATAGCGAACCGGAACGTGTACGATGTTTCCGTTCGCGTCGATGTTGTCCATTGTTGGAGGCAGCGTGGCGTAACCCAACATATTGCCGCCGCCACCCAAGTATTGGTTAAAATTATAGATAACGCTCAGTCCTGTGCGGATCGCCTTTTTAATGGTATTGTCTACCGCAAGCCGCGCCGTCAAACGTTTGAAATTCTGTTTTATCAGGATACCTTCGTTGTTTGCCCAACCCAGCGACATGGTAGCGCGGGTATTTTCGCCGCCGCCCATTACGCTAAAATTGTAGTTCTGACGAAGCGCGGAACTGCGCGACATTTCATCTTGCCAGTCGATTGTTTGATGCTGGTCTGCCAAACTTAATGCGAGCGCAGGATTGACCGTTGCACCATTGGCAACTGCGGCCTCGTTCAGCGACCTGATAAAACCGGCGGCGTCCAGTACGTCTAATCTTGCGGGTTGAACCGAAGCGGATAAGTTGGTCGAGAAATTCACTCTTGCCCGACCTGCTTCAGCCTTGTGGGTGGTAATCATAATCACGCCGTTAGCGCCTTGCGAACCGTAGATAGCCGTTGAAGAAGCGTCTTTCAAAATTTCGACGCTCATAATGTCCCAAGGATTCAAGAAATTGGCGTCTGTGCCTACACGCACGCCATCGACAACGAACAAGGGGTCGGTTGTGCCCGACAAACTACCCACACCGCGAATACGGATGGTACTAGCGCCATCGGCGCCACCTGAACGCGAAACGATCAGACCCGCCACTGCGCCCAACAAACCCGTAGAAACATTGGTGGGGTTGGTACGCATCAAATCTTCGGCGCTGACGGAAGCAACCGAACCTGTCAGGTCTCTCTTTTTTTGAATACCATAACCGATGGCGACAAATTCATCCAGCTTTTCAATATCTTCGTGGAGAACGATGACATAGTTTGCTTTGTTTGCAGTAACAGCAACACTATGGCTTATAAAACCAATAAATGTCACCTCAAGCGTTGAACCTGCCGGTACTTCTAACGAAAAATTTCCGTCAGTATCGGCAGAAGTACCAATGGCTGTGCCTTTCACCTTCACATTCGCCCCGACAAGCGGTTCATCATTGTCACCTACTATTTTTCCCGTAACTACTCTGCTCTGTTGTTGTTCTTCAGCAGAAATAACAGCCTTCTCAGCGTAGGCTTGCGAAAACAAGCAAAGCGAGAACACGGCAAGAAAAAGAAGATGATACTTCGATTTAAGTTTTTTAAATCTTGTCTTTTTCATGTAATTAAATTTTTAATATAATCAAACATAAAGCCCCATTTTGCTGGGATTTTTTAAATTTCAAATGATTCAAAGATAATAGTATTATTGCAATACTTATTTTACCCCCAGTTTCTCCCTGATAAATTTGCTTTCGTTTTCCCAAATTTGCGGGTCGGGGATATTGTGTCCCGAAGTGGGACTTGCTACCCAGTATTTTTCGGATTTCACCTGATTGTAAGCCGCAAAATTGGTGTGCGGCGGGCAGGTGGCGTCTTGTACTCCGATAGCCATCAGTAGCGGACATTGGATCCATTGCGCCAGATTTTTAATATCAAAATAGGTCAGCAAATCGTAAACGTGTTCCCAGTTGAAATCGGGATGCGTTTTGGCATAATTGTCTAAATCGCTGCGAGGCCAGTCTACAATCTTGAAATAGTCGCGATAGTCGGACAGGAAAGGCACATTCGGCGCACAAACTTTCACCCGTTTATCAAGCGCAGCTGCCACAAACGACAAGGCGCCGCCCTGACTGCCACCCCGAACAGCGACTTTGTCCTTGTCAACTTCCGGACGGCTGCATACGAAGTCGAGCGCGCGTACCACATCGCAATAAGCGCCTTGATAATAGTAACCTTCCTTGTCTTTCAGCCCAATAGTAATCCAAAAATCGTCTTCCGGGGTCAGGCGGTTCAGGCCTTGTCCGCGCACCGACGGCACATAATGAGCGTATCCGTCCCATTTCGTACTCGAATAATACGGCGTTGAGCCATAGCCCATATATTCTACCAAGACAGGGAATTTGCCTTTGTGTTTGGGTTTTGAATAGTAGCCGCGAATGGTTACGTTTTTCAAGGATTTCATTTCCACGAGATACACTTCATAATCGGCATTGGAGGCTTCTGGAACCAAAGTCATTTTGTATTCGGGCGCCACTTTAGCCAATTCTTTCAGGTTGTTGTCCCAAAAATATTTAAAGTCGTCGTGTGCATCCAGCGGCGATGAGATTTTTTCAGGCTCGAAACCCAAATTGAATTTCTGTTCCAAATTGATGTCGTTATCTCTTACAAATTGTACCGTGTAACGATAGAAACCCGGATCGGGATTGGTGAAATCGAAATCCCAAGTAGATTCGCTTCCGCCTTTCACGCTGACATTTTTTGAATCGGCTTTTAGGAGACGGAAATCGTCGGTAGTAATGGAAATGATAAATTTCCCGTTCACCGGCCAAGCATTGCCGTTTTTCACTCTGGCGGTAATGCCCATGGACGACGGCGCAAAGAAAATGTAATCGTCATCTTTCACCGTGTAGTCGAGCGATACCAAGTCGGCGGTTTGGGCAGTTACGAATGTAAGCGTAGCGCCGCGCAACAATCCTTTTCCGAAGGGCACATTGTCGCCCCAATTCGCAAAAAACTTCACACTAACTGTGTTTTCTCCTGTTTTCAGCATGGAGGCAGGCACAAAATAACTTCTGCTTAAAAAGCCGCCTCTTCTGCTCATGCTGTTCATTGAGAAAGTTCCGGCCTGAACGCCATTCACATACACGGTATCCATGCCGGCAATGCTATCCAAATGCAAAATAACGCCGCCTTTTTTCTGTACCGAATTGTAGTAATCGGCGGTGAGCGTGATGTTCTTTTTGTACCAGCCAAAGCCGTCTTCGGTAGCTAAATTATTTTCTGCCAGCGTTTTTTTGGTTGTAACCCTTGTCCAATCTTTTTCGTTAGGCGTGTTGGCACTCCACGATTTGTCGCCCTTGCCTGCACGGAATTGCCAATCGTCTGAAAAAGCGGTGGTTTGCGGCGCCGATTTGTCTTCGACAAGCGTTTCGCCTGCCGATTCTTTCTGCACTTTCAGATTGCCT
Organism: Candidatus Symbiothrix sp.; assembly: GCA_031290435.1. Classification (GTDB taxonomy): domain Bacteria; phylum Bacteroidota; class Bacteroidia; order Bacteroidales; family Azobacteroidaceae; genus Azobacteroides. Next base: position 24,865 of record JAITNQ010000233.1, read on the forward strand.
TTCATGGCTTCGCTGAAAAATACCGCGCCGGGGGTCAGTTCGTAGTCCCAGTTTTTAATTTTTGAGCCGCCCCAAGTGGGGTCGAACACCCAAACAGTCCAACTGATGTCTTTCTTTTCGAGGTATCCGATAATTTGCGTTCCGTAGTGGTCGCCGTTGGGGTCGATGGGTTCGGCAGGTCTCATTTTGATATTGTCGAAAGTAAAACCTTTGGTGGGGTCAATCAGTTTGAAATTCCCCGGTGCAAAACCTTTGGCAGGGTCAATCATTTCGGGCGTTCCCATAGCGTCGTGGCTAAATTCGGTGGCAAACACAGGATAAGTATTTGCCGCAAAACCGAAATTTTCTTCCCAAGTAGTCGCCCACGGTTGCGGACTTTTGTTGGAATACGGGTGCGTTGTGTAACCGATTCCTTCGGCATTGATAGGCTCAATGCGCAGAGGCGTCAAGTCGTAAGCCCAATCGAAACCTGCAACGAGCGGGATTGTTTCCTTATCCGAAAAGCGAATCACGGTAATCATGTTTTCAACCAGCTTTTTCCATTCCGACCATGTACAGACGCCTAACTGTCCGCGATAAGTGGTCGGCTCATTGAAAAGTTCGTAGAAAGCCACTGTGTTATTCCCCGCAAAATGTGCGGCGATTTTCCGCCAAAAATCGAAAGTTTCCTGCTTGGTGGTGACATACATCGGGTCTTGGAACATTTCCATTTCGAGATTGCCGATAGTGTGCCAGTCGAGCATCACATACATATTCAGGTCGGTGCACCATTCCACTGCCAGGTCGAGCAGTTTGAGGTATTTTTCGGGAGTGCGCTCACGCCACGCAATCGGGTGAATGGGGATACGCACGACATTGCCGCCTAAATCTTTCACTTTTTCAAAATGTTTTTTGTCCCAATGTCCCGCGTGTTCAACTTTATCCGGGTCGGAGATAGCGATGCCGCGGAACAAAATTGTATTGCCGTCTGGCGTTACAAAATGATTTCCCTGCACCTTTACCAAGGGCATTAATTTCGCTTTCGGATTTTGTTGAGGCATTGTAAACGGCGCATCAACAAACCAAGGGGTGCTTTCCTGCGCTTGCATTGACAAGCACAGGAAAAGAGAAACGATAAATAATGTGAGTGTTTTCATGTAAAAAGGCCTGTCATTGCGGGCTTGACCCGCAATCCCCTTTTCATCCTCTTTGGCATAAGTATTAAATGATTGTTTCATGTGTATTTTTTATTTAAATATTAAATCCTGACACTGTCACACTCGGTTTTTCGCCGCGTGTATCGTTGTTTGAGAATTTCATCGTCACTGTTTTTTCTTCGCCGGGCATGAGGAAGAAATAGTTGTCGCTGAAGAATACAGGCAAAATGCGTTCTCCGCTATCGCCCTCCACTTTCAAACGAATCATCAAAGCCGGTATTTGCGTGTCGTTTTTCAGCGTAGTGGTCAGCAACCATTCGCCGCCCGATTTTTCAGTAGTGGTTTTGGCCGTCAGTTTCACTTTCGGTACTTCGAGCAATGATTTCAGGTTGCCTTCTTCCTTACCGCGCCAATAGAAGTTGTCGGAAATAACTTTGCCGCCTTCCGTCAAGGTCAATTTGATGAAATAAGCGCTTGACAAGGTTTCGGGAAATTCGAGCGGGAATACGGCTACCGTAGCATCTTCTTTAATGTCGAGAATCGCCTCTTTTTCCCATTGAACTTTTCCGTCCTGACTGATTAGCTGTGCTTTTGCCGTAATGCCTGTTTTATCGAAAGCGTGATAATTGACCACTTCTACGTCTTCCCTGAGCGGATTCCATTGAATATGGATAGGCTCAGATGCTTTTTTGGAGCCGAAGTAGGCGCCGGTCGGGTCGAAGTAGTAATCGTAAGTTTGCCAAACCATCGACGGCCATGCGGGATGGCTCATCCAAAGCAACATGCCTCTGCGGTGTTCGCTGCGACCTTCAAAAATGGCGCGATAACCGTCGTAATTTACCCATTGCGCCCATTCGGCAAATTGCTTGGCGTCTTTTGGTTTTCCAAATGCCTTTTCAATGATTTCGTTGAAAGAATTTGCTGCCTGCGCCGAAGCCTCACCTGTGCCGCCCAGCGTGTAATCGTGCAATCCGTAGATGCTGTTCGGCGTATCTATTGTATTTACCGGTTCTACTTTTTCGCCAAAGGCTTGCACCAAACTTTCGTAGTTCATTACGGCAGGCATACCGCGTTCGCTGTGGAACTTGTCGTGTCCGTAAGACCTGAAATAATCCTTAGGAGGAAGTGCGCGATACGGACCGCCGCCGCTCACAACGCCACTTGCAGAGTTGGAGATGTAATGAATGCCCGGATGCAGTTGCGGAATCACTGCCCGCAAATGATTGTCAATTTCGGGAGGAGGATTGCCTTCGTTTCTGCCCACATAAATACCAATGGACGGGTGATTGCGAATGCGCTTGATAAAATCGTCGGCATTGGCATTGAACATATCGGGATAATAAGGATTGGGTCCATCCGCAGGATTTGCCAACCAGAAGTCTTGCCAAACCATTACGCCGTATTTGTCGCACGCCTCATAAAATTCTTCGTCGCCTACCTGACCTACCCAGTTGCGAATGATCGTAAAGTTCATATCTGCATGGTAAGCTACGGCGATGTCGTATTCGCGTCCGCGATAATTCAGGTTTGATTCGCCAAAGCCCCAGTTGCCGCCGTAGCCAATAAAGCGCCGACCATTTACATAGAGGCTCAAACGGCGCGATTCGCCTCCGAAGAATCCGAAGGACATGCCGCCGCTGGGCTGATATACATTTTCGTCGAAAGTCATCTGACGTACACCTGATTTGAAAGCAATTTTATCGGAAACTTTTCCGCCGATTTCAAAGGCAAATGTTACATCGTAAAGATATTGTTCGCCGTAACCTTTTGGCCACCAAAGTTTCGGATTTTGCAATGTCAATTCCGGATGAGTAGTCGGGTCGAGTGTAAGCGATTTTGTTTCAGACGGCGCCAAAGTTACTTCCTGTGCAAAGGCAAGCTCTCCGTAAGTTCCTTTTAACAAACCTGTGATTTCGTTATCGGAATGATTTACGAGCGTAACTTCTGCAATTACGTTTGCCGAATTGGTAGCAGGCAAAGGCAGTTCGGTGCGCACAAAGGGGTCTTCGATGGTTACCGAGCCGGTGTAAGTCAAAAATACATCGTTCCAAATACCGATATCACGACCGCGAATGGTAGGAATCCAGTCCCAACCGATTGACGCGTGAAAAGTAGGATTATCTGCGCCGGGAATACCGCCGTTTTGGTCGGTAGAATAGGCTGTTTGTTCCTTAATGGCGCCCGGATGAGCGTTTTTAACAATTTCAACAGCTATTACATTCTTGCCTTGTTTTACCAATTTTGAAACGTCGAACTTGCCACGAATAAACGCACCGTCAATATTGCCGATTTTTTCGCCATTCAGGAAGATATTGGCTTTCCAGTTGATGCCGTCGAAATTCAGGAAAGTTTCCGCGCTCGCGTTGCTAACTTCAAATTCGTTTCTGTACCAAAAATCGGATAAGAAATAAGAATCGGAAACTTGCAACTGATTGTCGGAGAAATTAGGGTCAGGCACTGCGCCAAGGTTAATAAAACTGGCGAGCACGGTGCCGGGAACGGTGGCTATAAGCCATCCTTTTTCATCAAAACCGGGCGTTGAAATTTCTTTGCCGGTGGCTGCCACCAACGATGAACGTTGCAGTTTCCAGTTGCCGCCGCTCAAAGTTTGCCGATTGCCGGCAAGGGCAGGCGCATTTTTCGGACGGGCAACAAGTCCGCCTTTTCCAAACGCCTGCAATTCGCTAAGGATATAGGGTTTGTCATTTTCCGATTTCGTGAGTAACAAACGCAGATATTGGGTTTGAATCGTTTTCCCAAGTACAATGGCGTCTTCTTTTGCACTGCCGCCGGGCAAATTGCTCAGATCGATCCAATCTTTCGCGTTGTCCGAAGTCTGAATTTTTCCTTCTACAGCCTTATTTACCCAAAACAGATTCAATTTGTCAATAGAGGCAGGCGCACCAAAATCAACATACACCCATTCCTCATCTGCACCTGCACTCTGCCAAACACTGTTGAAATAAAAGCCGGGGAGCATGTCAAGCAACTCACCGCTATGGTAAAAATTCCAGTCCGTAAAAGTCCATTCCACCGCGCTTTTCATTTTCAAAGCCACTTTGTAATGCTTGTAAGTAGCGGCTTCTTTCAAAAGGACTTCTTGTGCGATTACGCGTGTAACGGCGCCGTTTTGCGCACCGCCGCCAAAGTTGCCGAATGGGCTTGCCTGAGGCGCTTGCGGAAGGGGGGTGTAGTCATAATTGAAAATGACGGGTGAAGGAACGGGTTCCGGTTTCGGAGCATTCGCTGCCGGCATCGGAAAATTGAAGAAACCAAACGCAGGACGTTCCGTTCCGAAAAAACCTGCACCCTTGTTTTGCGCAAGTACCGTCCATGCTGCCCCGTCGTTTGAGCCGTAAGCAAGCACTTCAAAACCTTTTGCTTTTTTCGGGTCTAAGGCAACGCTGCCGACCAGCACAAATTTATCGACGGCTACGTCCATATTATTAAGGTCGAGTTGCAGGTAAATATCCTGCCCTTTCACTACGTATTTTGAATCGCTTTTCCCGTCGAAAAAATATTCACGTTTGTTCTTGGGGATGTCGCCCGCTTGTGTCGAAAGGTTGACGGTTGACGGTTCCTTGTCGGAAATAATACCGTCGGTCACCAACTGAGCGGTAAGGTTGTAATCGTAGCTCGACGAATGGTAAGCGCTTCTCAATTCCGCCACATTTCGGTAAGTGGCATTGTCGACTACCAACTCCGGCGCGAATGATTCATCGGGATTACCCGGATAAACGCCAATATGCGCCGCATCTTTCTTTGCGGTTTTACCACAAGCAATAAACATTAAAGTTACGACAAGCGTAACAAACATTACACTTAAAATTTTGTTAGTCATAATTATTTATTTGTTATGAAGTCATATAGACCTATTGTTATATTGTTATTTTAGTACTATTTTATCCTAAAATAATACTATTCTAATATTTATTTGTTGTGAGTTGCTGTGAGTTGTTGCGCAGCCAAAACGAGGAACATATAATGCGAAGAGCCGCCTCCCAATACATATTCAACTTGTTGCCACAAAAACGGGAACTCTAATAATTCCGGAAAATCCGGACGAATAAGCGCAGTGCCTGAAACCACGCCGCCCGGGATATATGACCAGTCGGCACGGTTCAGTCCGTAACCCACTGTCGCCGATTTCGCGCCGACACCGGAAGCAAAAGACGCAGTGTTTGTGCCCGGATGACAACCTAAAACAAAATTCAACGCATCATAAACAGGCGCTGCGCCAAACACGTCCGGATAAGCGTGATGCAGGAAATAGTATTTGTAACCCCATTCCTGAATATCCCAACCTGCACCCCAGATACTTGGATTATAAGGAATTCCATAAGGCGTTGCAGCGCTCTGTTTTTCATATTGCTCTTTCACGGCGGGCAAAGCATCCTTGAATGCTTTTGAGAATTTTTTATCGTTCAGCGCTTTTTCCACTCTTGCCATATACCAGCCAACCTGGGCAATACTCTTTACAATGGTTTCCTGTTCCGACAACAGATAATCCTTATACTCTTTTGCATCGGTAGTAAGAAAAAGTTCGGCTGCGGCGTAAATTTTAGCTGTTTTAAAATACGATGCAAACATTGGCGGAACGCCTTCGGGAATAACGACCTCCGTATTTTTGTAAATTTCTTTTGCCGCATCAAGCGCCTGCACGCTGAGCGTGTCATTAAATCCTTTGAGTGCACGTGAAACCGCTGCCAATTGTGCGGCGGATGTCAGTTCACGATTGGCGTTTTTCTCTGTAAAAACCCAACGGTCATCATCGTTGCCTGCAATGCCGTCGGTCATCGCGCCTGCATCGCCCAAGAGCACATATTGACGCAGGTCGTTACAGATGATACCTCTGTAAAGGCGGCCCAACGAACGATAAGCCCCCACAACCGATAATGCGCCGTTTTCAATCTGCTGCAAAATATCATTTTTCCCGTCGGGCTGGTGAATTTCCGCAACATGACGGTTTTGATCAATAGAAGTGGCGTCATAATTTACTTTGAAAGCCTCATAAGCCAGCGTCAGGATATAACTTTCACCGGCTTGGCTCTCAATTCTGAGGTCAAAATCGCCTGCATCATGCCAGCCGCCGATGTTCAGTCCGGGAACTTTTTCGCCCGGTTGATATTTGGTCAAACTAGAAGGACCCTGCACATAACCATCTATGTGATTGAAGTTCTCAGGCGCCATCAGCGCATCATCTTCGTGACAGAGGTCATGCCAGACACGGTATTTTTCGTTCACTCTCATATGACACATCTGAACAGGCAGGAAATACTCCAAAACCGGTTGCCAGACGCCTCTGTCGTAAACATCTCCGGCAATCCGGAATATGGAAGAAAGGGATTCCCCGTAATGAATCTGATAAAGCCCTTCTTCCTTGACGGTTGAAAAGTCGAATTTCAGATAATTGTAGCGCAGGAATTTCCCCCAGTTCGCAGGTGCAGCCGTAGCCGACAATTCTTCTCCCTTTTCCGAAATTTTAAAAAGTTGTACTTCATGAATCGCTTTGTCGCCGGCGTCCAGTTCCACGATTGCCACTTTGGGCTGATCGGGATGGTAGCCGACTTGAGAGGTTTGAATAATCGGTTTGTAAGTCCAATCTTTTACAACATTTGGCGTGATAAGCCATTGGATAGCATTTTTTGTAAGGCCGGCAGGCACTTCCGTCCGAACCACAAACCAACCGTTGTTGTGGTTCAAGCGTCCGTCGTAGAGTTTCAGTTCTCCGACTTTCGATTCAATAGTGAATTTGTTATACGGATCATCGGGGCGCACCACAAAACGATGTCCCACAGCGTAAGGATCAGCATAAATCTGGTCGGCTCGCATGGGGTTATAATCTTTGCCGTTACCGGAAAGTTGGGTCAGACTTGCCAGCCCTTTCGGATTGAAATTGCCCGTCATGTCCACATTGCCGGTTTGCGTCAATGTCGGTCCGTTGGGGTGTTGCGGGAAAATTCCCTGTTTGCCGTCCATGATCCATGGTTTGCCGAACAAAGCGCCGGGGAACAACTCAAAGTTGAAACCCAAGCGACCCAGAAAAGCATCAGGAACAGGTCTGTCCAAATCGACAGTTATCAAAAAACCATCACCTTGCGCCTGAATGTTGACGGTATAATTGAAAACAAAATCGGGATAAATAATCGGGTTGAACCCGGTCAGATGCTTTGAAGAATCGGGAAAGCTCAGTGTCACCTCTATTTTATTGGTGAGCGCATCCAATTTTCTACTCCTTTGGCGCGGCTGCGGCTGCCATTGTCCCGGCGTAGGCTCAAACCGGAGGTCGCCGCTTGTAGCCACACGATTACCATGCATAAGTAAACTAACGCCACTCTGATGCCCTTCGGGATAAATATCGGCAAAAGCCATCACATTCACGCCTTGATTGACAAAATAACCCAGCGTAGTATCCAATTTAAAACTTTGCGCATGCAACGAAGATATCGCGGATATTGCGCCCAAAACCGCTACAACGAAAATATAAGTGTGTTTTTTCATGAAAACTTTATTTTATTTTTTTAATTTGTGATTACATTTATATGGAATCCACATCCGGTACATCATCTTTGACACAACTTTTGCATGTGAATTTCATGGTATTAACTTAGAGCAAATTTAGTATAAAAATAATGACATATCAAATACTATTTTGCCAAAAATGAACACTTTTTTTGCGTTTTTTGCAAACAGTGAACGCATTACCGGAAATTGAATTTTAGCGCTGATTTTGGGAGTT
>JAITNQ010000041.1 GCA_031290435.1 Candidatus Symbiothrix sp.
AATTCAAATCCTTTGGTTTCCAAAGAAGCATTGTTTTTGCTTGGAGCAGCGACTCCTAAAACAGCGGGCAATTGTTCGGCAGGGCCTACAACATCGTCAGACGAACGGCGATACCAATCGAAAGTAGCCGATAGTCGATTTTTCAGCGTCGTGATATCGAAACCGAAATCCACCGTTGTACTGGTAATCCATGTAAGATTGGGATTTACAATGCCGGGAAAAGAAAGACTGCTGTAACGACTGCCGTTAAATAACCAGTTGCTGTATTTATAACTTTCTGCGGAACTTGTCGCCGCAGTTGCCCTTAGATTCGGATAAAACGGATAGTACTCGCTACCGCTTTGTTCACCCAACGAACCGTAAGATGCACGTATTTTCAGAAAATCCACATAAGATTTCAAGGATTCGCCCCAGAAATTTTCCTGTGAAACTACCCATGCACCCGATAGGCCCGGATAAAATTTGAACCGGACATCTTTCATATAGCGGGAAGAGCCATCGTAACGACCGTTCAATTCCAGGAGATAGCGGTCTTTGTATCCATAATTGATTCTGCCGAATGTGCCCCGAGTGGTCAATGTCCGTTTGCTGGTTTCTCCGATAGATTGATTGTTCGTTGTGTAGTACATCGTATTAAAAGTCGGCAGTTCCGTAGTATACAGGGTAACTGCGCCGGAACTTGCCGTAAGTTTGTAATAATGCACATATTCCTGGGCAAAACCCGCCATCCCTTTCAGATAGTGTCCGTTCTTTTCCCATTCGTAGGACGTAAACGCATTGATGGTATGCTGTGTATCATCAGTTCTTTCGCGGTACAGTTCATCTTTGCCGCGGGTATATATCGAGAAGCCGTCGCTTGTCCAACCCGGTGCATAAAAAGGAACGTCAAAGGCATCGTACAGGGTATAATGGAGGGTATTTTTTTCATTCGCAATATTATTGGCCTTATACGTATAATTGAATGTAATATCCCAGCCTTTCATAGGTTTTGCCACTAATTCTCCGGTTAAAACGGTGATATTATCGGTAGTGATGTTACGTCCGCCATATTGGTAGGCATCTATATTACTGTTTGAGCTGTAACGTCCGTCATTGTTTTTCAACGGAATAATGGGCCAACGTTGTGCTATTTGCTGTAGAAAATTATCATTTCCTGTTTGAGACGGACGGTCGGTTATGCCTACCGTATAAGAACTGCGAACATTGGCTGTAAGCCATTTGGTAACGTCCGACGATAAGTTGGCGCGAAGACTGTAGCGATTAAATGTGTCGTCGCCATACTTGAGTAAACCGTTCTTTTGATTATAGCCAAGCCCTATGTAGTAAGTCGAATTTTGAGACCCGCCCGACAAACTTACATTGTGTTGTTGTGTGGAGGCATTCTCTCTGAAATAGACGTCATACCAATTGATGTTATCGTTACTAAGCCCATTTCCGAAATCATCGAAACTGGACCATGTTTGATCACCGGTTCTGCCGGCATTTACAACGGTCGGCGTGGTTATTTTACCATCGTAGTAATCCTGAATGCGTTGCATGTTTTCGGCGCTAAGGAAATTAATACCTTTGGTATTTTGTTGTGCATCGTTCATGATTTTCATCCATTCTACGGAATTAACCATTGTCGGCATATTGATAGCGCTCGACCAACCTACATTGGTACTGTAAGTAAGCACCGGTTTTCCCGTTTTCGCTCCTTTTTTTGTCGTAATCAACACTACGCCATAAGGTGCATTCGATCCGTAAATAGCCGCAGAAGCTGCATCTTTCAACACCGAAATGCTCGCAATATCATCCGGATTGACTGAGTTGATGTCTCCGCCCTGAATACCGTCAATCACAAACAAAGGACCGGAAGAAGTGAATTCCGAACCGTTGCTCAATCCGGTAACGCCCCGGATATTCAGGCTCATTTTGGCTCCGGGAGCGCCGCCACCGGCTGTTCCGGTATCGTTATTGGACGAGATATTGAGGTTGGCAATCGTCCCTTGCAGGGCTTGCGCCACAGAGGTAATGGGACGGTCTGCCAGTATTCGTCCGTCAATCTGGTCGACAGCGCCCGTCAAATTGGCTTTTTTGACAGTAGCATATCCCACAATTACAATATCTTCCAGCAAAATACTGTCTTCATCCATGACAATGCTGAAATTTGTAGTTGTGCCTACTGTTTTCTCTTGAGTGATAAATCCGATATAGGAGAATACCAGAACATCTTGATTCGTCACCGAAAGAGAAAAGTTTCCTCCGGCATCGGTTAAAGTTCTGTTCTGTGTCCCTTTAACGGAAATGTTAACGCCGACAAGCGGCTTACCATTCTCATCAAGCGCCGTACCGGTCACTGTTTTTGTCCCTTGTGCATACGTGAGGACAGCGCTTACACTGAAACATGCAATAAATAGTAATTTTCGCAAGAAGTTCCAGTTCAGGTTCATTTTTAGTTTTTTTTTCATATTTAATTAAATTAGTAATGTTTATTTGTATTTTTTATATTTTTAGCCTTGATAATTCTATACAAACAAGTTCGGGCTGCCTTGTAAGAAGACAACCTTGCTTATATTAGTTAAAAAAATAGTAAATGAAAAAAATTAAGGAATATAGGGATATTACTCTCTCTCTCTGCAAAAATTATACCAAAGTTCTTCTGCAAGAGACTTCCAGAGCATATTTTTAGAAGAAATTTGTTCATAAGAATATTATCAAGTTTAAAAAGATATAAAAAATACGGCAGCAAAGATAAGTATTTTTTTTATTTATTTTACAATTACAACTCTTTTTCTAAAAAATTATAGGAAATCATTAGTATTTTCGTTGTTCTCGTAACAGTTATGTAGTTTTATTGCTTTATTTT
>JAITNQ010000078.1 GCA_031290435.1 Candidatus Symbiothrix sp.
CAATCCGCTTTGTGGGCCACAACATACCATTTGATGCCCAATTTCTTGACTTTGAATTAAAGCGGACTTTTTGCACCATGCGGGAAAATACAAAGATAATGAAGCTAAAAAACCGCAGCGGCGGGTTAAAAACCCCTAATTTAAGTGAAACTGCGGCTTTCTACGGCATCTCCGTTGACGAGACTAAGTGCCACGGCAGTGAATACGACACCTTGTTGTGCTACGAAATATTCAGGAAGATGCTGGCACGGAAGATGTCGCGGGAGAGGGTTCTTGAGTTTTTGGGGTGAGGGATCCGTCATAGGCTCATCACCCCTCAACAGGTTCAAATTTCACGCTAATCCTTTTTTAAAATTAGCAATCATATCATTTTTGGATATGTTCTTTAAGGGTGCCTTCTCGACCCAATTCATGAAGTCTTTTAAAAACTGCCTATATGCCTCTTCATGATGACAAGGCAAGGAATCGCAAGAATACAACCAAAAAACACCTTCGCCATTCCCCAAGATATATTTACTATTATCATGTCCTTTCTCATCCCAATAATGCGGTTCTTCTTTATCGCTTATTTCGACTAGCCCAAAATTAACAGCTTTATCATCATCTTCACCAGTTTGGTAATAGAAAAACAAATCATCAAAAGCTCGTAAATACTTTATATTCTTTTCATCTATTTTTTTCTTAAGCGAATCACTCCATTGGTTAATATTTAAAACACAATCAAAACTTACAATATCAGATTTTACATGAAGTTCGTCAAATAATAAATTCTTTCGCAATTCATTGTAAAGATCATACAGCCTTCCAATTATTAAAGGATATAGTTTTCGGCAGTTTCCCAAATCCTGAAAATTGGTTGCATCACATTCTTCCCATTTTTGCTTTTCACAGAAGGAACTCACAAGGAAAAACTTCTTTATGTCTTCAGGAGTAGTATCCTGTATGTCAAATTTCTGTAAAACTTCTTGTTTCAAAAAAGGTATTAAATCCTCAGTGCTTTCTGTTGAAAATTTTACACTTGGAGTATCGTCTTTGTCAGATCTGTTTAATGAATACGGCCATGCGCGGTAGTTTCCATTGGATTCGTAAATATTTTTTATTACCTCAGCACTGCCTCTTGCAAGTTTTTTTGCCGAAATATGGTCAAAATCAAATGGACGATTGGTATCGTCAAGGTGAAATTGTTCCTGCTTAAACCAATATGAAAGAAACTTCCGCTGTGCATATAATAAAACATCCTTTTCCCAAAAAATAACATCATAAAATTTATAGTAATCATGCTCACCCCAGTCCCACTTATTCCAAAGATTAAAATCCTTCCTATCCAAATTCTTTTCACTCAATTCTTTTAGATATTGATCGTTATCAGGAAATTCTGCTAAAGTATATCCAGCACTCGCAACGAGTAGATCAGACCAAAATTCAGCAGTCTGCAAGTTGAATTTTACCACTTTCCAAATATTTTGAATTGATTTAGAAGTATCACTAAGCCACATAAATAATAGCATTATTCCAATCATTTTACGATGCGCTGATGTATCAAAAGTGAATCTATCTTCGTTTTTATATATCCGATACAGCAATAAAAGAATTAATTCCGGGGCACTTTTGGCTATTTTTGAAACCAGTAAATTTGGAAGGCGGTAGTCATCTGCATTTTCTCGAAAATGAGACATAGGTTGGCCAAATTCCAATATGACCCTAAAGTAGTCGAGCAATTTTTTCCCATCGTATAAATTTTCCTTTGAATTTTCCTTAACTATCTGCTCAAGAAATTTAATAAAAGTCTGCCCGTTTGATCTTATAGCTTTTTGAAATTGCTTAGGTTTAATCTTCATCTGTAGACTTTCCGACGACTCTCCGTCTGTAGTATTTTGATAAAGTCTATACATGATGGTTATTAATCTTGCAGGTTTCATAATATATTTACACGATTCTTCAATGTCTTTCTGTAGACTCGGATCAATACAACTCTTTAACAGTGAATAATTTAATTCCTCTCCGCCAAGCGGTGTCCCTGCGGCATTAAGCCGGATAAACAATTCTTCAACTTCGTCATTTTGAGGATTTTGAATTATTTCTGCGGATTCTTTATCATCATTATCGGATTTTTTAGATTTCCTATTTATAGCCATGCTATTTTTTGTATCTTCATCTAAACTTAATTCAAGGTATAATGCGGGGATCGAAGGTTTTTCAAGCGCATTCTTTACTGCATCGTAAATTTCTGTAATTGAGTATAATTCATCGGGTGTATTTTCTATCATATCAACACAATCATCTTTGTAATTCTTATAATGGTCGTTAATATAATCTAATAGATTTCTTTTCAAATCGCTTTTGTTGCTATTTGCAAAAATATTCAGCGGCAAAGGGCATTTTGCATCACATGGATAAAATTTTTCAAGTGGTTCTTCTAAATGGTCCGTAACATGATACCAGTTTGCCAATCCATCTCTAATAGAATCAGTCTTTAATGTTTTTGTATTATCCTTTTTCTGATACCCCCACGGATGCGAACGGGTAATTACCCTTATATAATACTTGCGATTATCATTTTCAAAATCAGGTTTTTCTAAATCAACAAACAACCTTATATGTTCGCTCGACGCATTAAGGACATCATTTTTTTCAGTATTATCCACTTTAGCCATTAGATCAACTTGAGCAAGAGCAATAGAGGTTGAGCGCTGTTGACCATCAAGTAAAGAAAATATTGATTTATTGTTCCTTTGCGGACTTAGTGTAATAGCACCGGTTGGATATCCGCGCAATAAGGAATCCCACAAATTTTCAATCTGGGAAGGCTTCCATACAAACCCGCGTTGTACACTTGGAATATCAATTTTTTTGTCTTTTATCCATGTAAATATTTCTCTTGGACTAAAGACTGTTTTTTTTTTTCTTGCGACATACTATCCTCCAAATATTAACTTGGCTCATGGAATTCCACCACTGACTGCATGCCCCGCATGACGACTGAGAATCTTGTCCGGCACACGAAATCTCAATCACTTCATCGGCGCCACATTAACCCTGAACGATACCTTATCACACTCCGGTTTTCTTGTCAAGCCCCCGCTGCAACACCGACTGGTGCTACTTGCCGGGGTTTTTGGAGCATAACCCCGTTGTCAAAATAGGTAGCAATCTACCTTATTTTCAAAAAATCTAATCCAATATACTATCCGCTCTGCTATCATAATCATTCTTATATTCAATAAAATAGTCATTAAATTTTTGAGTAATCCATTCTTTATCTATA
>JAITNQ010000079.1 GCA_031290435.1 Candidatus Symbiothrix sp.
GAAAAAGACGTTTTTACTTTATCCGGCAGAATAAGGTTTTTCGTTTTATTCGTGTCTTTGATATAATCCGTTTTTATCCGTTCAATTTCAGTACTACCCTTTGTTTGAATTTGTTCGATAACCGGCGATATCATGTTCATTGCAACCATATCCGAGTATATTGAACCTGAATAGTCTTGCGGATATTTATTTTCTGTTTTAATACTGTCGTTATTATTTAGCAAGAATGTTTTTACGGCAAGCTGTTTACGGGGATTGTAATAAACCCGGTTTTCTGTTTGCACAGAAGCGTTGTTATCCCGATATTCCGTTACAAACTCTTTTTCCAACAGATAGGAATAAGTGTAGGTTTTAAATGCGGAAAGCAATTTGGCATCCCGATACAGATATGGATTCGTACAAAAAAACAGAACCTGCTCATCTATTGTTTTAAAAAAATTTGTATCGCTTTTTTTATACTTGTATCTCAGCGCCTTTTTCAATTTAAGGCTTGCATCGTAATAATCTTCTGCCATTAATTTCCCCCTTTCCTGCGATTTACTTGAAAACTGGTCAAAATAGTTGCCTCCGTCAACATTGGAAAACAACAGCGTTTCGTCCAAATGCGTTTCCCCCCAGACATCGGTATCATAATTGGAGAACCGGTATCGGACGTATCCGGCCGAATTTCCGGATGCATCCACTGTTTCTTCAATTACAGAAGAATAGCCGATGTAAGGCGTACTATTGTTCGTACCCTGAGATGAAAATCCGCCCGACTGGACAACTGTAAGACGCGGCGAATCAGTATTTGTCGGATGGTAATAGTCGTGTGAGTTTGTTGTCGTTATTATGTAATCATTTTGATAAATCGGTTTCCTTTTTAAGATGCCGCTGCTTTTTCGGGTATATTCATTACCCGGAACAGAATCCCGTGTGTAATAATACTTTTTTATTTGTGCAACAACATTATTAGCGGAATAGGATGTGATTTTAGTTACACGTAATCCTCCGGCCGACAGCGTAACATTTAGTTCTTCCAAACCTGTAAAAAAGGGATTTACACATTTTGAATAATCATTCAGCTCATATTCAAAACTTGTTTTACCCCCGGTAGGATACTGTATGGTAGACAATGTTCCCGCTTTTGTAGCAGTTAAAGATGAATATTTGTTATTATTTACAGTTTCAACACTTGAAGTAAGGCTCACTGTCCCACCATTATAGTAGCCCCAATGATCTTCCGCATCAATCACAACCGGATATGTTGATGAATTATTGGGATTATAGGTAAAATGATATGCATTAAGGGTGGTAATTTCTGTGAAATTGTTTTCTTCATCATCTGACTCACCCTCTTTCAGATCCCGTTTCGATAACAGTAAATCAAGCATTTTGTAACCGGCCATATCCGAATAATTGAAACAATACTTCATAACATACGGATTGGCCTGTGTGTCGTTGGCCTGAATCTTCACAGTATCCAATAACCGCCAAGCGATATTATCGCTTAATGCCGCTTTTAAATCTTGAACAGTATTGAACGTAGAGCCGATATCTTCGAAAAAAGTCAGATAATTATCCTGATAAGTATTGTCTGCAACATTGAAAATACCGCTTAAAGGCGCTGGGTGTATTTCCGTATTGGAAGGGACTAAAAGATTGGTGTTCAGCCTTCTTGAATGACTCGAATGAGAATCGAACAAAATGCTTGCCGATGAAGATGTGATGCTTGATAAATAGACAGGAAACAGGAGATAGCCTGATAATGCTTTGTAGCCTGTTGTATTGGGAGTTTGCGGATCGCAGGTAACATTATATGCCATCCTGTAAAACGGGCTATATTTTAATTCACAGACAGGGGTTCCGGCTAAGTAATCAAGCGTGACGGAGCGGCCTTCGGGCGATTCTATGGCTGTCAGGTACCAGGATGTGGGGATTAAATCACTGCCATTCCGGTTGTAATACGAAATACTGTATTCGGTAGCGCTTGCTCCTCCAAAGGTATAGCGAATCCCGTCCGGTGTGGTGATGATAAATTTATTGAAAAAACGGTTGCAGTAGCTTTTATAATTCCAATACGTAGTCTTAATTTCCGGCCGTAATTGACTTCTATTAATAAACCCGCCATTTGCTGGCAATTCCACTTTGATATCATGGTCGGAGATGACTGTCCAGCCACCGCTTTCGTTCAGGTAAAAACTGCCAGAATAGCCGCAGAAATTGAAAGAGAATTCATCCGCTACCAATTCATATTCTGTTCCCATAGGCGCTTGCGCATATGCGCCATGTTGCACCAAATCGGATAAGAAATTGATGGATGCCAGTTTACTCCTGTGCGCATAAAAACCGGATGCATAACCATTCGTGTATTGTTTTTCGTCCATCAATCCTCTTACGTTTCTGGTGATGTAGCCCCCTGAGGAGAGTCCCCATCCCAGACCGACCCAGCTACTGTGGGTACACGGCCTGACGCTTGACAAATGATATTCCAAGGCAACAGGTACGGAAATGCTGCCTTCTTTTACTTCGAAAATCGGAATCGTTATATTGGGCTGGCCGGTGTAGAGACTGACCGGTACATCGCCGAAGGTTCCCAGACCGGTAATATTGGGCGTCGGATAATTGACCGCAGGTTTGGGAACCTGTCCGAAACTGACGGATATTTGTACAAAACACCCGATAAACAACAGTAAATACTTTATTTGTTTCATAATTTTTTGTCTTTTATATTTTTATAAATTGTTTGTTTGAACCTAATCATACACATAATATGCACTTGCACCGAAACTTTTTGGTGCAGTGTAATGTGCTATTTTTCATTTAATAATGGATTCTGCAATCAGAAATGCAACGTCAGCTGTTGGTAGAAGTTTGTTTTCATATTACAACTCATTAACTAAATAGTCGTTAATATTATTGTAACAAATTTAACTTTATACACAAATATTCATTTTTGTTCGTTTTTATGGCAAGGCTGGAGCCTTGCTTTTAACCCGGCTTAGCGAAAGACGCTACGCCGAGCGTGGGGTCATGTCGAGCGGAGCGGAGACATCCGAAGATAAACGGTTAATAATTCATTTTTACAATACGATCCCCGGATCGACGAAAGCTCTTTGCTTCCGTCGGCCTAAAAGCAAGGCTACAGCCATGCAAAACTCCGTTTTAGATGTTCCAAACCTCGTTTTGGCACTTCCAAACCTCGATTTAGAGGTTCCGAACATCGTTTTTTAATACTTCCGAACATCGTTTTTGCTGTTTTGAACGCCGATTGAGTACTTCCAAACGCCGATTTTGAGGTTCCGAACATCAATTTTTAATACTTCCGAACACCGATTTGGTACTTCCGAACATCCAATTCGAGGTTAAAAAAGCCATTTTCGACGTTATGAGCATCTAAAGTGTATTGTTTGCAGCTTTGTGCCCATGGCGTCGTAAGTATTTTCTATTTTCCGTACTGTGTTCATACAAAAAACTAATATTCATCTCCCCAACGTGTTTTTATTTTCTCTCTTACATAAGTCGTATCGTTGAGTTCGTCAAAATATTGTAACATTTCAGGTACAAACCACTCGTAAAATCCACAATTTTTACGTATTAGATATGCAAACTTATTAGTAAATTGCATAGATTTCCCATTGTAGTATCCACAAACAGGAGAACTATCAATACAGATAGTATCAATATTGCCGTCTTTAAAATTTATGTAACATTTCATGCGAGCATCAATACCATAATCTTTTCTCTTCTTTGTTTTTTTTAGTTCATTTTCTATTCCCTCTAGAACTTTTTTATCTGTTATGATTGTATCCAATATACCACCATCATCTATCCAGTATTCGTCTCCTTCAATATATATTGTATCGTTTTTAGGCGACCTATAGACAATTTCATCACAGGTCACAGATATCATTGGTTCAAAAATATAATTGTAATACAATACATTTATTGACTCTATAGGCGTTTTTTGTTTCTCCACACAAGAAAAAAACAGAACAGTAAACACTAAAATTAAATATTTTTTCATTTTACAAATTTTTTATTAGAAAATAGTAGGCGTTCGCGGAACAATCGCATCGAAAGGTCGGGCGCCCTGGTCGTACCAATTCAGGCCGTGCATCTCATCCAATTCCTTTCCGCCGAACTTGTAGGGCTGTAGTTCTTGAGAGATGGATTGTGAATAAATAGGCAAACCAAACGGGTAGTATTCGGTAGTCTGATTTACATAAATCGGTGTTCCGTTTATGGATGCGGATGTTACGCCCCTGTTATTACCCAAATGGTCTTTCAGGTAATAATGGTACAAACGGTCGTTCCCGCTACCGGTGGTGTAGCCTTCTTCGTTCAGCAGAAATTTCAGGTTCCCGTTTTCATAAACGATATTGTCGCAGTAATCCATGGTAAGCGTATTGATTACCGTTCCCTCGGCAGTAGTATTGCCCATCGGGACATTCAGGTTGTTGGCAACCGTCAGGTGTATTGTCTGTAGCTTTGTGCCCATGGCGTCGTAGGTATTTTCTGTGCTGTGTCCGTACGTGAACTGTATTCTCTGCGGCAAATTTAGTAAATTATAGGCAATTCCTGCTATGCCGCGGTTAAAATCTTACTTCATGGCGCCGTTTTTGTTGAAATCGTACTCTTTGCCGTTGGAAGGCGTGCCGGAAGGCTTGATAAATCCTTCTAAGGGTATGTGGGTGGCAAAAACGGCATCCATTACCGTTTCCAACTGGTTGCCGTTGTATCCCATGTTCAAGTAGTCTATGATAGTAGTGGCTGAATATCGGCCCAATACAGTCATATTTCCCTGCTTGTCATATTCGTAGTGTTCCGTATATCAGTTGGCCTTTGTAGTCGTAGTAATAATTCACCAGCAATACCTGCGTTATGTTCAGGCTTGCACCGGAGAGGCTATAGCCGTACGCACTCAATATGCCGGTAGCGGGATATTCGGCAACAGCCTTCACAACGCCCGATACGGAAGGGGCGGTAAAATGCAACATTCACGTAATAGGCTCTTTCTTCAGGTAATAGGCCCTTTCTTCCGGAGAAAAATGCTCTATCGCATAGCGAAGCGCCGTACGAGGCATATTTTTATGGTGCTTTTCCAAAAAGCCGACCAAGGGTTCCCTGTCTTTTTTGCCGACTTCCCGCAGCATCCAGCCGACTGCTTTGTGTATTAAATCGTGTTTATGGGAAAGCAATTTCTCCGCAATCGCCAACGTGTCATCAAATTGCTTGTATTTGATAAATGTCCATGTAGAAACGATAGCGATACGCTGTTCCCATAGATTGTCGCTTTCCGCCAACCGGTACAGTATGCGCCTGTCTGTTTTTTCTAAAAGGTAAGCGCCTATCACATCGCGACAAGTGACATCGACCAAATCCCAGTTGTTGGCTCTACGGGCGTTTTTCAGGTAAAAATCAAAGATGGCTTTTTTCTCTGCCGCTTGCGCCTTTTTGAATTGTTTAACGAGCAACAATAAGCCTGCCAAACGGGCCTCGTGATACACCGATTCCAACAAAATCTGAATTTCAGCGAAAGGGATGGCCGGACTTTTTTTGACAATATCGCGGATAATGGGCACCACAATTCCCAACATCACATCTCCTTCGGCATATTGCCCCTTGCCGGTCTTGAAAAAGCCTTGAAGAAATTTCGCCTTTTCAGGATCAGCGACTGATAAAAGTTCTTGAAGAATAAATGCTGCATTCATCGGATAAATAAGCTAAAGCAATCAAGCATTTCAATGCAAAGATACGTTTTTATTTTCAAACTCATTGCTATTTGTTATAAACATTTGTCAATCAGTATAATATTTATTTAAATGAAGTACAATACAGACAGCTCGCCTCCTCTTTTAGACGTTAAATATTATTAAAAATGAAGAAACAATGCAACGTTTTTGCTTTAAATACCATCTTAATAGTAGATGCATCTCCAGAATTCTGAGGAACAGTTAATAATTGCCGGATGCAGAAAGAATGAATCCTGGGCAAGGAAGCGGTTGTATGAGCTTTATGCTCCTACGATGATGGGGGTTTGTATGCGTTATACAAACAATGGGGAAGCAGCAAAAGATATTCTACATGAAGGGTTTATAAAAATTTTTACGAAAATAGACGCTTTTTTGGGAAAAGGTTCTTTTGAAGGATGGATGCGCAGGATTTTTGCAACTACGGCGCTTGAATTTTTGGAAAAGGAGCCATTTGTTGCACCGGAGATTGCGGAACAAGAGGAAAATTTTGATGAAACGATAGTGGAGAGGATGTCGGCGGAAGAGATCATGAAGTGCATTTCCGAACTTTCGCCCGGTTACAGGAAGATTTTCAACTTGCATGCAATAGAAGGCTATTCACATGCAGAGATAGCGAAAATGTTGAATATTAAAGAAGGGAGTTCGCGTTCTCAATTCGCGCATGCAAGACAAGTATTACAAACAAAAATAAAAAGATTACATACCTATAAATATGCAGAAACAGAAGTCATATAAAGAGATTGACAATTTCAATGAAATCATTCGGCGTAAAGTGGAAAACTACACTGTACCGGTCGACGACGATGCTTGGGATGTCATAGAAAAACGCCTGAACAATCGGCCGCAAAAACGAAACTTATGGCTTTGGATTTCGGGTGTTTCGGCAGCGGCGGCAATTGCCTTGATGATTTGGATATTATTTCCTGTTAAAGAAAATTTAAACGATTATGATACGAAAAATTTATTATCCGGCTATGAAACGACAGTTAGCGAGAACGTACTCGAGGAAGAATTTCTTCAACCGATTAAGCAGACTAAAACGCCTGTTAGGCTTAGAAAAGCAAATCGGGAACAAACCGGAAACCTCGCTACAGTTGTGCATGAAATAAAAGCGGAAGAACAAACCGTAGCTGTAAGCAAAACGGAAGAAAATGAAACGAAAGTTTCCGGAGAAAAAATTGTTTCCTTCCCGAACGACGATTGGGAGAAGGATGAACCTGTCAGGGTCAAAAAACAAAAAAGGCAGAAAAGTATCGGACTTTCTCTCGGTTCGGGAGGAACCAGATTGGCTATGAACAACAGTGTACTGGTGCGTACCAATGATTTTGTCGGAGATACTTACCTGAAATCGGACGCCTTACATGGCGAGAACGCTGCTCTTTCCAATCCCCTCCCTCCCGAAGATGATTTTTCCGAAATCAATCACCTGCCGCCTTTGTCTTTCGGCTTAACGGTCAGGAAAGAACTGACTTCGGCGCTGTCTTTGGAAACCGGATTGGTCTACTCCTACCTGCAATCCGATTATTCGAATTCCGTTCCGAAGAAGGAAGCCAAATCCCAACTGCACTATCTGGGTATCCCCTTGAACCTGCATGTAAACATTCTGGGCAATGATCATGCGAAATGGAGATTTTACTGTTCACTGGGCGGAATGGTTGAAAAAGGCCTCAAAGCTGTTTACACGCAAAACTATTACGTTAACAATGAACCCTCCGAGACAAAAATAAACGAAAATATCGACGGTTTGCAATGGTCGCTGTCGTTTGCGCCGGGTATCGACTATAAGTTGAATAAATCTTACAGTATTTATTTCGAACCTAAATTGAGCTATTATTTCGATAACCGACAGCCGCAAAGCATCCGCACAGATAAACCGTGGGCGCCGGGACTCAATGCAGGGCTTAGGCTTAACTGGTAAAATCAGCGCATCGAATCAATTGAATATTTATAAAATTATTATCATGAAGAATTTAGTATTATCACTCTTGGCTTTGACGGGATTATTTTTGTCCGCTTGTGACAACGATTCCAATGAAGGAACAACTTTTCAGGAACCCATAAAAATCAACTTGTCGGGTTCGGAGATTCAGATGGCGAATGAAGGAAACGCTTTCGCTGCGAAATTATTTTCAGCTATCCATGAAAATGAGGCGGAAAAAGAAAATATAGTTATTTCTCCTTTGAGCCTGAATATGGCGCTGGCGATGGCTTGGAACGGCGCCGGAGGAGAAACGAAACAGGCCATACAAAAGGCCATGGGCATGAGCGAGTATCCGCAAACGGAAGTGAATGCTTACTTTCAAAAAATGAGGGAAGCCTTGCTGAAAACAGACCCAACTGTGAAATTAGCAATAGCAAACTCAATCTGGTCACGGACAGGTTTTCCGGTCAAACCGGATTTTTACAAAATCAACAAAGAGTGGTACAATGCAGAAGCACGGGAATTGGATTTTTCCGCACCATCTGCACCGGATATAATCAATCAATGGTGTTCCGACAATACGCAGGGATTGATTAAAGAAATAATAAATGGGGCGATACCGGGGGAGGTCGTGATGTATCTGATAAACGCCCTCTACTTCAAAGGAGAATGGTCGGACAAGTATGGATTTGCTACATCCGGAACCGCTGATGCGCCCTTTTACAAAGAAAACAAGCAGCAGGAAAGCGTAAAAATGATGAATCAAAACAGCCTGTTGAATTATTATTCCGACGAATATTTGGCTTCCACTGTCCTGCCTTACGGAAACGGCGCTTTCAGCATGGTTTTCATCCTGCCCAATGACAATACCTCTTTCGATAAGGTATTGACGCAATTGGAAGAACCGAACTATTGGAACAAATGCCTGAACCCTTCTGTGATAGCGGATGTTAATCTGTATATGCCAAAATTCAAGTTTGAATATGAAAAAACTTTGAACGAAACATTGGTGCAATTGGGAATGGGTATTGCATTCAGCGAATTTGCCGATTTTTCGGAAATATCAACGATTCCCCTGTGTATTTCACAAGTAAAGCAAAAGGCTTGTATTGAAGTCAATGAAGAAGGCTCTGAAGCTGCTGCAGTAACGGTTGTTGAATTTGGCGTCACATCCTTTCCGCCGTCCACGCCGCAGAAGATTACTTTCCGGGCAGACCGACCGTTTTTGTTTGCCATCAAGGAAAATTCTACAGGCACGGTATTGTTTATGGGGGAAATTGGGAACCCTAAATGAATGCATGTGATTTAGAGACCTTTGAAAAAATTAAAAGCGGAAAAATCAACACGCCTTTTGATGGGACAGATAAAGTTTTTACAGTCAAAATATATACAAATAAAATATAAAATACGAATGAAAACAATCAAATTACATAAATATTTCATTTTTTGCTAAAAAAATAGTTCATTTAATATTTTTGTTGTATATTTGCACCCGAAAAT
>JAITNQ010000137.1 GCA_031290435.1 Candidatus Symbiothrix sp.
AGCGGCGCTATGGTTTTCGGCTGTCCTGCAAAAACAATCACCGAAACCCAAACTGTTTCCAAGGCATACGGGTCAGTGCGCAACTCTTTGACAATAGTTGCCATTCCGTCTTGTACCTGCTCAATGGGATCGCCAACCATTGATTCGGAAACATCAATTAAAAAATAAATTGGTAAACGTCTCATAATATAAAGTTAAAATGTTTTTCCATACCGCCACTCAAATAGTATCTTCATCATCCAATACATTATATTACAGTATGTACTTCTGGAGGAGGGGGCGGCAACTGCATTTCGTCTGCTGCGCCAATGCTGCGATTACCTACGCTTACCGACGCCGAAACCCATTTAAAAAACTGTCGGAAAGTAGCGCCGTCAGTCGTATCCAGATTGACAATTTTATCTGTAAACAGTTTTACATTCTCAGTATTGATTTTGTTTCCTACAAGACACACTACAATACTGCCGAAATTCTTCCGTTTAACCTCAGGTACAACCTGTTGAAACAATTGAGCATCGGCAGCCCGCCCGTCGCACATGATAAACAAGAGCGGCATCCAGTCACCCTTACGGTCGGGAGTAGTCAAGAGCACCTCTGCGTCCACTTTTTTACATATAAATTCCAATGCTTCACCCAAATGCGTCCCGGCTGCCACCGGTTGAGAAATGGGTGGAATCTGCATGTTTTCCAAGTCGGTTAAGGGCAATAGCTGCTCAGGGGTACGGTTAAATGTAATAACACTCAAATGTACCGACTCCAACGCAAAAGGATCTTGCCGAAGGCTTGCGACCATCGTTTCCAAACCTACTTTTATAGCTTCTATAGGCTCGCCGCGCATCGCGCCTGAAGTCTGTATCAGAATATAAACCGGCAATCTTCTCATTTTCGTTTATACAACGATATTAACTTCCGGAGGAGGAGGAGGTAACTCTTTCAGTCCGCCTACATCTACTCCGCTCGCTTCCACCTTTTGACTGCCGGTACTTACCGAAGCCGAAACCCATTTGAAGAATGCTTTAATCGTACCGCTATCCGCCGTATCCAATTGAACGACAACTTCCGTAATCTGTTTCAACACCTTGGTGTCAGCGCCATGACCGGCCGCACAAGCAACCGTTAAACCGATTTTTCGTTTTTGAAATTCAGCCAATCCCTTTTGCCAATTGTCGGTTGGTCCTCCATCGGTCATAATAAATACCAATGGTTTCCAGTCGCCTTTTACCTCTGTTGTGGTTTTAGTTACTTCCGAAGCAATCTTGTTGGCAAGCAAAGTCAGCGCATCGCCTAAAGCTGTCGTTCCGGATGCCTGAATATCGGGCATTTGAAACATTGAAAGTTCTGTCAACGGAACGATTTGTTTTGCCGAACTGTCAAAAGTTATCACGCTTAAATAAGCTGTTTCAAGAGCATAAGGGTCTTGCCGTAAGGACGATACCAACACTTGTACGCCATTTTTAACAGCCTCTATCGGCTCTCCGGTCATTGAGCCGGAGGTATCCAATACTAAATAAACCGGTAATCGTCTCATTTTTATTGTGTTTTAAATTTATTAAACATATGATTGTGTGATGCGTTGAATGGTTTGTCCGAGAAATTGGTCTTCAAAAGCATCCCCAATCGCATTGAATTTCCATTCGCCGTCTTTCTTGTAAAGTTTACCCATGATTAATGCCCTTTTGCCTCTATACTGAGACTCTGCCACAACATTGTATTCGGCATATACATTCAATACTTTGGTTGACGTACCTTCGTACATGCGGATTTTGGCATAAGGAATCTGCGCAAAGTCTTCCTTGGCCACATTGTTAATAAAGAAGAATATTTGTTCAACATTTGACGGTAATGCAGAAAGACTGACAGAAATAATCTCGTTATCCAAGCCGTCATCGCCTCCTTTGTCACCTTCCAAATCATCGCCTGAATGTTTCAGCGCATTATTATCTGTTGCCAACTTCCCTTTGGATAATCCAAATTTTGCCAGAATTTCGGGTTTATACAAAGGCGAATAAATATAGTCGCAAACCTTTTTACCCGCATCAATCAAAACGCAACTCAAATCCAAGTCCACATCAATGGTTTTGGTGACCTTTTTTTTACCCAGTCCAAGGAATCCGGACGACTCCTCAACCTGATACTCAATAGCACCCCAGTTTACACCTACGCAAAACTCCGTCAGTTTGCTTCCATTATTCTTTTCCAGATTGATTCTCTGTCCTTTTTCTAATCTAATTGCCATGATTTTAATTTTTATTAGTTTATTATATATTTGCTATTTAACTATATCTATTCAGATAATCTTCCAAACCACCTTTTTGACCCACGCCGACCGCCTCGAATTTCCATTCGCCGTTGCGTTTGTAAATCCGTCCGAACTCAACGGCTGTCTCTATGGAAAAATCTTCTTCCAACTCGTATTTTAACAATTCCTCATTGTTGTCGGGATTGTAGATACGAATAAAAGAATTGCGCACCTGTCCGAAATTCTGATTCCGTTCCCCTGCCTTGTGGATGGTTACCACAACGCATATCTCCGTTGCTGCGGAATTTATTTTGGACAAATCCACGTTGATACTCTCATCATCACCGTCCCCTGCGCCGGTCAAGTTGTCGCCGGTATGCTCCACCGCACCGTCGGGCGATTTCAGGTTGTTATAGAAAACGAAATTTTCGTCCGACAGGATTTTCTTGTTCTCTCCGAGTATGAAAACGGAAGCGTCAAGATCAAAATCCGTTCCCGTGCTGGACGCATTGGCGTCCCATCCCAAACCGATGACAAACTTCGGCAGTTTTACATCTACCCGTTGTCCTTTTTCCAAATTGATTGCCATAATTGTTATTTTAAGTATTTATTATGCGTATTTATTAACAAAATACTGTAAGCCACCCTTGTAGCCAACACCCATTGCTTCAAACTTCCATTCGCCGTTTCTTTTGTAAAGGCGTCCAAATTCAACAGCCGTTTCTATGGAGAAATCTTCATCTAATTCCTATTTAGCGATTTCTTCATTGGTCTGCGCATTGTAAATGCGGATAAAAGAATTTCTGACCTGTCCGAAATTTTGTTTGCGGGTTTCGTAATCGTGTATGGTTACGGTAAATACGATTTCCAACACTTTGGGGTCTACTTTGCTGATATCCACCGTAAGCGTTTCATCATCGCCGTCGCTACTACCTCCTGTGGTATCATCGCCGGAGGATTCCACCGCACCATCAGGCGACACAGGATTATTATAAAACACAAAAAACTCATCAAGAGGGAGTTTCTTATTTTCACCAAGCATAAATGCAGAAGCATCCAAATCGAAATCAAAACCGGTACCCTCATTCGGATCCCATCCTAAACCGACTCCCACTTTTGACAAGCCGATTTCTATACGCTGTCCTTTTGTTAAATTAATAGCCATGATATCAAAGTATTAATGATTCAAATTTTCTATTTACCACCTCTCTCCGTACTATCTTCCTATCTATTCCTGTCAGGAAACAATACAGACATGTTAAATATTCATCTGCAAATATATAAAATATTTTGTTAATACTATGGTAAAATGAAAAAAAATTAACAACTATTGTAATTAGCCCATTTAGCTATCAAATACACCCCTGACATTTTATCAACTCGCCCCTGAAGCGTTTTTCTACTAAAAATTTCAGGCGGTCTCTTAAACTTTCGAGTCGAATCTCCTTGATGACATCACTTGTAAAGGCAGATTTAAGCAGCAAGACGGCTTCCGTGAACGGGATTCCTCGCGACCGCATATAAAACAACGCCTTTTCGTCTAATTGCCCGGTAGTCATTCCGTGTGAACATTTTACGTCGTCTGCATAAATCTCTAATTGCGGTTTGGAATACATCCGGCACCGGCTACTTCCCAGCAAATTGCGGTTGTTCTGATAAGCTACTGTTTTTTGTGCATCCTGCGCTACAATAATTCTCCCGCTGAATGCACCGACAGCTTCATCATCCAGTACATATTTGAACAATTCATTGCTTCGGCAAGCCGGAACATGGTGATGGATGCAGGTAAAATTGTCTATTTTTTGCTGAACATCTGCAACCGCCATCCCTGACAAACGGATTTCCGCCTGTTTGCCGCTCAAATCGGCTTGGTAATTGTTGCGGGTAATACCATTGCTCAAGGTGATAGTATTGGTGGTGACGGACGAAGCGGCCTCTTGCAGAACAAAATTAGCCGTCAAGCGTACCGTATTCAAACTGCTTTCTTCCAAGTCATAAAAATCGAACGAAGCATTTTCTCCGGCATATATTTCCATAACTTGTGTAGCGGCTAAGACAGGCTTTTCGTCGGTTGCGTGGTCGCAAACCAATAATTTTGCTTGCGCATTTTTTTCCAGTATAACCAATATGCGACGGTTCGTCAACGAATCAATATTGCCTCCGGAAACATTCGTCAATTGAAACGTTTTTTCGACCGTCACGTTTTCAGGGATATACAAAACATACCCATCCTGAACGAACATGGTATTGAAAGCCGCTAATCCATCGCCTTTTGCATTTGCCTGTCCGTTGTAATATTTAGCAAAAACCAAGGGATATTCACGGGCAAAGTCATTCAGGCTTCCGGAAAAAACCCCTTGAGGTAAACCCGGGACGCTCTCTTCATAATACCGTCCATTGACAAGAAAACTTTTATAAGAATTTAGATTATGAATCGTGCAGGGAAAAACCCGGTAGGGATTGATGTCAATTTTGTAATGCCCAATATAAAAACCAAAATCCGTTTTCAGTAAATCTGCAATATCAGTATGTTGATAATTTTCAGACTGATAGACAGGAAAACCTGTCCGCTGAAAAAAATCAAAAGCCTTTTCGCGAAAAGAATTTAAGAGCGGGGGGCAGGCTTCGTCAATCTTTTGCCTTTGAGATTTGAAAAAATCTGTATACTGTTGCATAATTAATTATATTTCAGCCAATCATATCCTTTCTCTTCCAACTCAAGCGCCAATTCCGAACCACCTGTTTTGATAATGCACCCATTGTACAAAACATGCACTACATCCGGTTTGATATAGTCCAGCAAGCGTTGGTAGTGAGTAATGACAATCATCGCATTATCAGGCCGTTTCAATTGATTAACTCCATTTGCCACGATACGCAGGGCATCAATATCCAATCCACTGTCGGTTTCGTCCAAAATGGCTAATTTCGGGTCAAGCATCGCCATCTGAAAAATTTCGTTGCGTTTCTTCTCTCCACCGGAGAAGCCTTCGTTGACCGAACGGTTCACTAAATGCTTGTCCAATTCAACAATAGACTGTTTTTCCCGCATTATTTTCAGAAAGTCTCCGGCAGTCAAAGGAGCTTCTCCTTTGCATTTGCGATGTTCATTGACGGCTGTACGCATGAAGTTTACCATGCTCACACCGGGAATTTCGACAGGATATTGAAAACTCAAGAATAAACCTTCGCATGAACGCGCTTCAGGAAGCATCTCCAGCAGGTTTTGTCCGTTGAAAATTACTTCACCTCCGGTTACTTCAAAAGCAGGATTGCCGACTAAAACAGCCGATAAAGTGCTCTTCCCGGAGCCATTAGGTCCCATAATGGCATGTACTTCTCCTGCATTAATCTGTAGATTCAGGCCTTTTATTATTTCCTTCCCATTGATAGAGGCGTGTAAATCTCTTATTGTTAGCATATTATATTTATCTTGTTATTTATCTTGCTATTTATTTTGTTATTTTATTCTATTATTAAACGGCAAAGTTAATATCTTTTTTTGAAAGCCAATGAATAAATCTTATCACACTTAAATTTTTTAGCGTAACTTTGTTCTCAGATTTTTAATCATATACAGATACGTTCATGAAGAATTTTAAGTCGCTCCGAATCCTTTTCCGGAAAATATCCGGGAAAATATTAATAGCCGAAACAATTGACAAACAAATTGTTAACCTAATTTGCAATGCATCTCAATCGGAAGAATTGGCTGATTTGTCCCCTATTCTTCGTCCCGGAAACTTGCTGAACCTGCTAAATGCCGCAGAAATTAAGGAAAATATCTTTACTGCGGAATTGATTGTATTCGAACCGGATTATTTAATTGATATCAGTTCTCTATCAGAATGTTTTCGCCTTTATGGAAATCATTTTCTAAATTACGCTTTGTCACGGTTACAAATGAAGAAGATTACATCTCCCATTTTATTGGGAAATACCGCCAATTTTTTCGTTGATGAATTTGTGAATGAGGAGTCGGATAAGCCGGTTGACTATTTATCCGTTTTGAAAAAGGTATTCCGTGCGTCAGCATTCGAATTCACCGTCTGTGAAGATTTGAAAAACCTGAAAACGGAAAGTGCTTTTTTCGCTGCTTGTCAAAAGCATTTTTACCATATCCGGCAAGCCGTACAGCAATTTTTCCCAAAGGCAGGAATTGACCCTGAAAAAGTGGTTCTGGAACCTTCGTTTATTTCTAATGCATTGGGTTTGCAAGGACGTTTAGACCTGATGCTCAATGATTATTCCGCTCTGATTGAATTAAAATCCGGCAAAGCCATGGAGGATTTCCGTACAAACGGGACATTTATCCGGTCGGCCGAAAATCATTATACACAGATGATTCTGTATCTGGCTATCCTTGAGTTTAATTTAAATTTACAGGCGGATGACGTCCGTTCTTATCTTTTGTATTCCAAGTATCCCGTTCTCAGTAAAGAAAGACATTCGAGAAAACAATTGCAGGAGGCAATCGGCTTGCGAAACCGAATTGTGGCTTGGGAATACGAATTACAGCGAGCCAACAATCCGGCAATTACAGGCGAACTGTTAAGCAAAATCAATTCCCGGAATCTGAATAGCAAACATCTTTCCGGCAATTTTTTCGAGAATTATTTAGCGCCTTTCATCGACCGTTTTCATATTGGATTTTCCTGCCTGAAAGAAACTGAAAAAATGTATTTCCTGCGGCTTTATACTTTTGTAGTGAAAGAAATGTGGCTTTCCAAAGCAGGGGAACGGGAATACGAGGGTGTGAAAAAGGCCTCCGTTTTATGGAATGCGCCTTTTGAAGATAAAATACTTGCCGGGGAACTCCTGTATGATTTGAAAATTATCGAAAACTGCGCTGCTTCGGAAATACATACCATTCGTCTGAAAATTCCCATATACAAAGATTTGTACCTGCCTAATTTCCGTCCGGGTGATGCAATTGTCCTGTATGAACGGAATAGTGTTGCCGATACGGTCAATAACCGGCAGGTTTTCAAGGGATCAATAGAAGAATTAGCAGCAGGTCAATTGTCGATTCGCTTGCGTTACCGGCAAAAAAACCTGTCTGTATGGGAAACAGATTCTTTTTATGCCATCGAACACGACTATATGGATACCACATTCACCGGCATGTTCCGTGCATTAACTTGTTTTATTGAGGCAAATCAGGAACGGAAAGATTTATTTGCCGCACCCCCCAAGCCACTCCGGAAAAATGGAATACCGGAAGTTTTTCTCTTAATCGGTCCTCCGGGAACCGGGAAAACTTCCATCACTTTGAAACAGATGGTGGAAATTGAAATTCAAAAAAACAAAGCCAATATTCTGCTTTTAGCGTACACCAACCGGGCTGTGGACGAAATATGTAAAACCTTGGCGGATATCAGTCCATCCTTGCCTTTCATCCGGATTGGCAGTGAATTGAATTGCGATCCGGAATTTCGCAATCATTTGTTGGAAAATTACTTGGACAATTGCCATAACCGGAATGAAGTAACAAGTGTAATGGTTGCTTGCCGAATTTTTGTAGGAACTGTCGCTTCAGTCTGGAACAAATCCGAGATTTTCCTGCTCAAACACTTCGACTTGGCCATTATTGACGAGGCTACTCAATTGTTGGAACCGCATCTGTTGGGAATCTTTTGTGCAAAAAACAATTCGGGCGAAAACGCGATTGAACGTTTCGTGTTGATTGGCGACCACAAACAACTTCCGGCTGTTGTTTTGCAAAACAAAGAAGAGAGCCGGGTTAACGAAGTTATCCTGAATGAAATAGGCTTGACCGATTTGCGCAATTCCTTGTTTGAACGCTTGTACCGCAAATACAGTGAAGCGGGGTTTAACGCCGCTTTCAGTATGCTGTACAGGCAAGGCCGGATGCATCCGGCTATCGCCGCTTTTCCTTCGGAACATTTCTATGGCGGCGCTTTGGAATGTGCAGGTTTGCCGCATCAAACGGAAGAATGGAAGGATGGACGCTTGCATTTTTTTCCTGTGGAACCTTCCGGACAAGATTTTTCAGACAAGGCGAACAGCCGTGAAGCCGAAAAAGCAGTGGAAATTTGCAGGCGTCTTTACACAGATTGTATAAAAAACGGCCTGCCTTTCGAACCGGAAAGCATCGGGATTATCACCCCTTTCAGAAGTCAGATAGCGCTTATTCGCAAAAATTTACAGAAAACAGGCATTGATGGCTTTTCCAATATTACGGTTGATACGGTCGAACGTTTTCAGGGTAGCCAACGGAATACGATTATTTATTCTTTCTGTATCAAAACAGAGCGGCAATTGGAAGCGCTTCCCAATCTGATGGAAGAAAACGGGGTGCAAATCGACCGAAAACTCAATGTAGCGCTGACCAGAGCAAGGATGCAGCTATATATTATCGGAAATGAGCAATTACTCAACAAAAACGCTATCTACAAGGACTTGCTGGCGTATATTAAAGGAGAGATGAAATGTAAATGACCGAAAGATGAAATTCTTCAATAGCTTACTAAAATTCGGCTGTCTCTTTCGGGTCGCTTTTTACAAGGAAAATACTCATTTCGTATAAGCCGTAAAGCGGCAGGAAAACCAGCGACAAGGTGAAAGGGTCGCCTGTCGGTGTGATAATTGCGGCAGCAATCAGTAATAGTAAAATGGCATGGCGTCGGTATTTCTTGAAAAACGATTTTTTCAGGATGCCGATTTGCGAAAGCAGCCAGGAAATCAGCGGCATTTCAAATACAAGTCCCATTATCAGGATTAAGGTCAGGAAATTATCCATATACGAACTAAGGGAAACTTCATTTCGGATCACATCGCTTAGCGAATAATTATAGAGGAAACGCAAAGTCATCGGGAAAATAATGCTGTAACCGATCAGGCAGCCGATAAAAAACATAATGGAACCGAACAGGAATACCCAACGGATGTTCTTTTTTTCGTGCTCGTACAAAGCAGGACTGATAAAACGCCAAAGCTCAAACAAAATGTAGGGGCAAATCAATATCAACGCAACCCATCCTGAAGTGCTTAAATGCCTGAAAAACTGCGCTGTAAGGTCAAAATTAATCATATCAACCGAAAAGTTGTCATCACAGAAATCGGGTAGAAAAGGAAGTTTGCCGCTTAATTTACACATATAGGTGTACAGGAAAAAACCCGTCTTGGTGGGCGCCATTATTATTTCATCAAAAATAAAAGGCATAAAACAAAACGCCGCAATAGCGAAAACAGCCAATGCAATGATAATCCTGAACAACATCCAACGGAGTTCTTCAAGATGATCCCAGAAAGACATTTCCTGAGCGCCCATACTGTATTTCAAGGAAGGAGGATAATTATTTGGTTGAAGAATCGTCTGATTTGATATCGTTTTCGATTTCTTTCATACCTTCTTTAAAACCTTTGATCCCTTTGCCGATTCCTTTCATTAGTTCGGGTATTTTTTTGCCTCCGAAAAGCAAAAGAATCGCAATCAAAATAATTATCCATTCCCAACCTGTGGGCAAACCAAATAAAAATATAGACAATAAGTTGTGCATATATCAAAATAAATAAGTAAATTTCGTTAAACTAAAAAATAGATTCACTACAAAAGTAAATAATATTATTGAGAAAAAAGAAGAAATCGACATTTATTCCTGTTTTTTCATTATCTTTGCCCTTATTCCGGCGTTATTCCATTCCGAATAATTTTTATAGAAGTATGAAAATTAACTATTTAGTATTGACTTTACTTTTTTCAGCCACTTCTTTTTTATCGCGGGCAGACAACGATACGGTACACATAGCAGTATCCGCACCCCAATTGCCCGGACAGGAAATTTTTCTCTGTTCTTATTTTAACGGCTTGATTTACAAACAGGATTCCATCTTCTTATCTCCACAGGGCGAGGGTGTTTTCCACAAAGACAAAACTTTTCCGGAAGGACAATATCTTATGCTTTTGAAAGATAATCGGCATATTGATTTTTTATTGTCTAAAGACCAGCAATTTACTATAAGAACCGATACAACCGACCTGATTCACAAAACACAAATAGAAGGAGCGGAGCAAACAGAAGCGCTACTGTCTTATTCTCAATTTATTAACGGCGAACAAAAGAAACGGCAAAAAATTATCAATGATTTCCGTTCACTCCCGGAAGACAAAAGAGACCTTGCTGCAGCTGAAGCCGACTTAGCCGTTTTGAATGAGGAAGTTAAAAAATATCAAACAGATTTTCACACCCGTTTCGAAGGGAAATGGGTCGATTTATTTCTTCGCAGCGTAGAACCGGTAACGACAGGGCCTTTCCCTTTCCCTAAAACCCAAGCAGAATACGATGCGGAATTAAACTACCAAAAATACCATTACTTCGACAATATTGACCTGCAAGACAGGCGGTTTTGGCAGACAAATCATTTTCCCGAAAAAGTGATTACTTACTTGGAAAAACAAGTAGCACAAATTCCGGATACCTTGGCCAATGCGGCATCCGGATTGCTTGCCCGGACAATAGGCGACAGTATCTGTTTTCAATTGATGTTGAACAAGTTAATCACGTATTCTTCGACCAGCAATATTATGGGAATGGAAAACGTCTGGATGAAATTAGTGGAGGATTACTATCATAAAGGCTTGGTCACATGGGGAGATTCAACACATTTTGCAGATATTACATCCGAATATAACAAAAGGCGTTTCAACAGGATTGGCATGACAGCGCATGACATCGGATTACAAAGCGCCGACGGGAAAAATTTCAAACTGCACGACTTAGGAAAAAAATACACCTTGCTCTACTTCTATGAGCCGTCTTGCGGTCATTGCATAAAAACAACTCCCGAATTATATGAAAAAATCTACCTGAAATATGCGGAAAAAGGATTGGATATAGCTGCTATTTACATATATACCGACAAAAAAGAATGGTTGGACTATATCGAAAAAAACCGGTTGAAAGGCAGTCATTGGCACAATCTCTGGGACCCTGAACATCAATCGGCTTTTTACCTGTATTACGATACAACTACCACTCCCGGCATCTATTTGTTGGATGAAAACAAAAC
>JAITNQ010000214.1 GCA_031290435.1 Candidatus Symbiothrix sp.
AATATTTGAAGGTTCTGAAAATGAAAGTGTTTTTTTCTGGGGAGCGCGGCAGACAGGGAAAAGTTTTTTGTTGAAAACGCTTTTTCCTCAGGCACAGTGGTTTGACCTTTTGTTGACAACCGAATACGAACGGCTCACTAAAGCAACTGATTTTAGTGACTAACGATCCTTATCCACGCTTGGTTGAGGGAGTTATGATTCTTCCGTATGCTGTCTTCCTGCAAAAATTGTGGGTGGGTGAAATTATTTAATTTATTTTTATGAATACACCGCTTATTTCCATCATCACAGTCACTTATAATGCAATAAACGATTTGGAGCAAACGATGCAAAGCGTCTTTGCGCAAACCTATCCGAACATTGAATACATCATTATCGACGGCGGTTCGATTGACGGGACGATAAATATCATCCGAAAATATAAGGCTCGTTTATCGTTTTGGGCCAGCGAAAAAGACAAAGGCATTTACGATGCGATGAATAAAGGTATCCGGCAGTCTAAAGGCGAACTAATCGGGATGATTAATGCCGGCGATTATTACGAACCCGATGCTGTTCAAGTCATGGTTGCGGCTTATCACCAACACCCGGATGATGCTATTTTTCATGGGAATATCAATTTGCTGAACGAAGACGGTACTTTTTTTAAAATCAAAAAACCAAATCCGGATTTAAGTCAGTTTTACAAAGGGATGTCTATCTATCATCCTACGCTTTTTGTCAAAAAAACGGTTTATTTTCACGATAATTTGTACAATATAAATTACAAAATTGCTGCCGATTTTGATTTTATCGTGCGGAATTATTTAGCAGGAACCCGTTTTTATTATGTGGACAAGGTAATCGCAAATTTTAAGCAAGGTGGTTATTCCGTTAAAAACAAAAGGGCATGCAATATAGAGTGTAAGCATATTTTGTATAAAAACGGGTATAAAAAAGAAATAGTAGAACCGCTTTTCAAAAAATGGAACGCAATTTACCGGAAGCAATGGATATTGGATATTGGATATGCGCTGGTAAGAAAAATATTTTCCGACAAAATAGCCAATAAATTAGCTTCGTATATTGTTAATCGCTAATGAATCTCCATTATCAATTGTCAATTGTCAATTGTTTCGTATATTTGCACTAAAATTTTTGGCAATGTATATTAAAAACGAAATTAAAAAGGCGCTTCCGCATTTGGGTGTATTAGCGCTGTTTTTTCTACTCACCCTGATTTATTTTTATCCGGCTTTTGAAGGAAAAGTCCTGCAACAAGGCGATATAACGAATTTTAAGGGTATGTCGCACGAATTGGTTGAGTATGGAAAATCATCGGGCTGGACGGGTTCCATGTTTTCCGGGATGCCGAGTTACCACATTACGGGTTATTCGACGGGCATTGATTTTGTCGGCTTGGTCAAAGGCTATGTTTTGGGCGCTGTTCAATCGGAGACCGCCGGCCCTATCCTGATATTGCTGATAACGGCCTATATTTTGTTCCTCGTCATTGGCGCGCCCTGGTGGCTGGCTGCTTTAGGCGCTATTGCAATGGCGTTTTCGTCTTATAACATCATCATTGTATTAGCCGGACATGTTACAAAAGCATGGACTTTGTCGTTCGTTCCTTTGGTATTGGCAGGTATGTTATTGACGTTCAAAAAGAAGTATTTAAGCGGTTTTTTGGTTTTTTCGCTCGGACTGGCGCTGATGATTGTTTCCAATCACTTGCAGATTACCTATTATACCGCCCTTTTCTGCTTTATTCTGTTTATTGGTTTTGTGGTTGAACGTATTCGTAGGAAAGCATACAAGTCCTTGGGCGTCGCTACCGGTATACTTGCTGTCGGTGTGCTATTGGCTGTTTTGTCTAACATGAATAATTTATACCTCAATTACGAATCCGGACAGGAAAGTATGCGGGGAAAATCGGAATTGACGCCCTTGGTTGAGGAGGAAACGAATATCCGTGCTTCCGATGGTTTGGATAAGGACTATGTTTTTTCATGGAGCTATGGGAAAGGGGAAACCCTTTCTTTGCTGATTCCCAGTGTGATGGGTGGCGGTTCCGGCGGAACGCTCGGCAAAGATTCGCATTTATACCGGGAGATGAAGTCTCATGGCGCTCAGGTTGGGAAAGAGATACAAACGAATACTTATTGGGGAGATAAATCGTTCACTTCAGGGCCTGTCTATTTCGGAGCGGTCGTCTGCTTCCTGTTCCTGTTGTCGTTTTTTGTGATTCCCAAATCCTACAAATGGTGGTTGTTGGGCGCAACGGTTTTCTTCATCGTTTTGGCTTGGGGACGCAATCTGTCCTGGTTCAACGATTTCATGTATTACCATTTCCCCTATTACAGCAAGTTCCGTACCGTAGAAATGGCTTTGGTGATTCCCGGTTTCTCTTTCCCCATATTAGCCGTAATGGCTTTGAAAGAATTGATAGGAAGGGAGATAGAAAAACAAAAACTGCTAAAATTCCTCTATTGGTCGGCCGGTTTGACAGCTGGAATCTGTCTGATTCTGTGGATAATGCCGGGCGCTTTTTTCAGTTTCGAATCGAACTATGACGTCCAGTTTATCAACGAGGTTCCCGATTGGTATTATTCGGCTTTGCTCAATGACCGGAAATCGCTCTTGCAATCCGATGCCCTGCGTTCCCTGATTTTCATCTTGTTGGCCGCCGCTTTGCTTTTCATTTATATTCGGGCGAAAGACAAAAAGAAGTCGCTCCCTTACTTAGCCGTTGGACTGATTCTGCTTGTTTTATGCGATTTGTGGCAGGTAGACAAACGGTATCTGAATGATAGAAATTTTATAGGTAAAAAAACATACAACGAACAACTTTTTCCCAAATCAACGGCCGACAATGCGATTTTGGAAGACAGGGATTGGTCTTACCGGGTACTGAACCTGAACAATCCGTTTCAGGAAGCAGGTACGAGTTATTACCACAAGTCTATCGGAGGATATCATGCCGCCAAACTCGGTCGATATCAGGATTTAATCGAACGCCGTTTGACGAAAGAAATCGCCGGAGTTATTGCAGGATTCTCGCCCGAAGCTACGATAGAAAGTATTACCAATAGCTTTGCTTCGACGCCCACGCTGAACATGTTGAACACCCGGTATATCATCTATAATCCGGGCGCCTATCCGATTGTGAATCCCTATGCTTACGGAAACGCTTGGTTTGTCGGTTCATACCGCTTCGTGACAAGTCCCGACGAAGAAATAGCAGCTTTGGAAACGCTCAACCCACTGACGGAAGCCGTATTGGATAAACAATTCGAAAGCCTGACCGGTAACTTGCAAATCGTTCCCGATTCGACGGCAGACATAGAAATGACCGCCTATTTTCCGAACAAGGTGGAATATCAATCATCTTCTACCCAAAAAGGATTGGCTGTTTTTTCCGAAGTATATTACAAAAACGGCTGGAAAGCATTTATAGACGGGCAATCGGTTCCTATTGGCCGGGCAGACTGGATACTGAGGACGATTGTCATTCCCGAAGGAAAACACCATATCGAATTTGTGTTTGACCCCGACGACATCCGTTTGTGCGGAACCATTACGACTATCTTCTCTGCGCTGCTATTGTTGGTAGTTATCGGAGGCTTGGGTTATTGTGTTTACCGAAAATTATCGAAGCATGCCTGATTCGTTTTTTAAGGAAAGCGAGCGCAAAGCTATTCATTTCTCTGTTGTAATCTGCACTTATAACCGGGCAAAATACTTGTCGGAAACCTTGGAAAGTGTTGCCGGGCAAAGCTATCCTCCGGCGAATTTCGAAATCGTGATTGTTGACAACAACAGCACAGATACTACGGAAGCCGTTTCTCTCTCGTTCCGGGATAAATACAAGGATTTAAATATTCGTTATTTCATGGAAGCCCGGCAAGGAATTTCCTACGGGAGAAATAAGGGCGTTTCCGAAGCCATGGGCGAATTTATCGCATTTATCGACGACGATGAGACCATTGCTTCGGATTACCTGCGTCTTTTAGACCGTTTTTTTGCGGATTATCCCGGCGCTTCTTTGTGCGGAGGTCCGGTTGTGCCGGTTTTGGAGATAGCCCAACCCGACTGGCTCTCGCCTTACCTCATGCGTCCGATTACCGGTGCATACGACAAAGGGCGAGAAATAAAAATCGTAAAACCCAAAGATTATCCCGGCACGGGACATGCTACTTTCAGGCGGAATTTGTTTATCCGTTACGGTGGATTCAATACCGAACTGGGGCGGAAAGGAAATTCCCTGTTGGG
>JAITNQ010000249.1 GCA_031290435.1 Candidatus Symbiothrix sp.
AAATAATTGTTTTCCGGACGAAAATCCGTATCTTTGCGTTTTAAAATAGTATAGAAAATTGGAGGCAAAAGAAAACACAAATACACCTTACGAAGACGTTGTTGACGTGCAAGGCGCTCGCGTCCACAATCTGAAAAATATTGACGTAAAAATTCCCCGGAACAAATTTACCGTCATTACCGGATTGAGCGGTAGCGGCAAATCCTCTTTGGCTTTCGACACCATTTTTGCCGAAGGCCAGCGACGGTATATCGAAACTTTCTCGGCTTATGCCCGTTCGTTTCTCGGAAACCTCGAACGTCCCGATGTTGATAAAATAACCGGATTAAGTCCGGTCATCTCCATTGAACAAAAGACAACCAACCGCAGTCCCCGTTCTACCGTAGGCACTACCACAGAGATTTATGATTTTCTTCGCTTGCTTTACGCCCGTGCCGGTGAAGCTTATTCCTACCTGACCGGTGAAAAAATGGTGAAATATACCGAAGAACAGGTTATTGACCTGATTATGAATCGCTATGACGGGAAAAAAGTCTATATCCTCGCTCCGGTAGTGCGAAACAGGAAGGGGCATTATAAGGAATTGTTCGAACAGTTGCGTAAAAAAGGTTACC
Organism: Candidatus Symbiothrix sp.; assembly: GCA_031290435.1. Lineage (GTDB taxonomy): Bacteria > Bacteroidota > Bacteroidia > Bacteroidales > Azobacteroidaceae > Azobacteroides. The sequence goes on from JAITNQ010000249.1 coordinate 615, forward strand.
TCAATGTCCGTACGGACGGAGAATTGCGGGAAATCATACCGGGAATGAAATTAGACCGCTACAAGAACCATTCGGTGGAAGTGGTTGTCGATAAATTACTTATTCAGAATAAGGACGAAAAAAGAATCAAGGAAAGCGTAAAAACCGCCCTGCGGCAGGGCGACGGTTTATTGGTCGTGCTTGATTTTGAAACCGGCGAAATCCGGCATCTCAGCCGCCGCCTGATGTGTCCTTCCACAGGATTATCGTACAGCGAGCCTGCTCCCCATAATTTTTCATTCAATACACCGCACGGCGCCTGTCCGAAATGCAAGGGACTCGGTTTCGTGAACCGGATAGATATGCAGAAAATCATTCCCGACCCCAAACAAAATATTTACCAGGGTGGAATAGCGCCTTTGGGTAAATATCGGAATGTATTGATATTTTGGCAGGTGGAAGCTATTTTGGAAAAATACGGCGTCAACTTGAAAACACCTTTGGGAGATGTTCCGGAAGGCGTCTTGGACGAAATCATGAACGGTACGGAAGAACGCCTGCATATCAAAAACGAAGCGCTTGGAAATTCCAACTATTTCCTTTCTTTTGAAGGCCTTGCCAAATATATTACCATACAACAGGAACAGGACACTTCGGCTGCCGCACAAAAATGGGCCGACCAGTTTATCCGAACCGCTTCCTGTCCCGAATGTAATGGGAAACGCCTGAACAAAGAGGCGCTCCATTATTATATCAATGGGAAAAATATTGTCGAACTGGCGGAAATGGATATTTCCGAACTCAATGTATGGCTGAGCGATTTAGACGAACATTTGTCGGAAAAACAAAAGCATATTGCCGTAGAAATCTTGAAAGAAATCCGTTCGCGGATTCAGTTTTTATTGGATGTCGGTCTGGAATATCTTTCCCTGAACCGTTCGTCCGTAAGCCTGTCCGGAGGGGAAAGTCAGCGGATACGGTTGGCTACCCAAATCGGCTCGCAATTGGTAAATGTCCTTTATATACTTGATGAACCGAGTATAGGCTTGCACCAGCGCGATAATTCCCGGTTGATTGATTCCCTGAAACAATTGCGCGATACCGGCAATTCAATCATCGTCGTTGAGCACGACAAGGATATGATGCTGAGCGCAGACTATGTGGTCGACCTCGGCCCCCGCGCCGGACGCAAAGGTGGAGAAATCGTCTTTGCCGGAACTCCCGCAGAATTGCTGAAAGCCCATACGCTGACCTCGTCTTATCTCAACGGAAAGGAGTCTATCCCCGTGCCACAGAAAAGAAGAGAAGGTAACGGCAAGGAAATCGTGCTGAAAGGCGCTATGGGAAATAACCTGAAAAACGTGACCGTGCATCTTCCGTTAGGTAAATTTATTTGTGTGACAGGTGTTTCCGGCAGCGGCAAATCCTCCCTCATCAACAATACTTTGCAACCGTTAATCAGTCAGAAACTATACCATTCCCTGCAAGACCCTTTGCCTTACACATCCATCGAAGGTCTGGAACATATTGATAAAGTGGTCAATGTAGATCAGTCCCCAATCGGGCGGACGCCTCGCTCCAATCCGGCTACTTATACCGGTATTTTCTCCGATATCCGGAATCTGTTTGTGGAAATGCCCGAATCGAAAATCCGCGGATACAAACCCGGACGATTTTCGTTTAATGTTTCCGGTGGACGCTGTGAAACTTGCGGCGGTAACGGGTATAAATCCATCGAAATGAATTTCCTCCCGGATGTGATGGTGCCTTGCGAAGCTTGTCATGGGAAACGCTACAACCGTGAAACCCTTGAAGTGCGTTACAAGGGGAAATCTATTGCCGATGTCTTGGACATGACCATTAACATGGTTGTCGAATTTTTTGAAAATGTACCGGCTATCTATCATAAAATAAAAGTATTGCAGGATGTTGGCATGGGATACATCAAATTAGGCCAATCCTCCACGACCCTCTCCGGTGGGGAAAGCCAGCGGGTGAAATTGGCCGCCGAACTATCTAAACGCGATACCGGGAAAACCCTTTATATTCTTGATGAACCTACTACCGGCCTGCATTTCGACGATATCAAAGTCCTGCTGGAGGTTATCAACCGCTTGGTCGATAAGGGAAATACCATGATTGTCATCGAACACAACATGGATGTCATCAAATGCGCCGATTATATCATTGATATGGGGCCTGAAGGGGGTAAAGCCGGAGGTGGAATATTGTTTGCCGGCGCTCCCGAACAACTGATAAAATCGAAAAAAAGCTATACGGCGCGATTTCTGAAAAAAGAACTGAAGATAAGCCAGATTTAATACTGACACTAAGTATTACAATACCCCTAAATCCACTAAAGGGGACTTTAACTCGCAGTTGCTAAAGTCCCCTTTAGTGGATTTAGGGGCAAGGATTGAAACTGAGCGATTATCAATCAATTATTTCAAATCCGGTGTAAGGAATCAGGGCTTTCGGAATCTGTATTCCTTCGGGAGTCTGGTTGTTTTCCAGCAAAGCCGCCACAATCCTCGGCAAAGCCAAAGCGCTTCCATTCAGGGTATGGCACAATTGTACTTTCTTGTCTTCCCCCCGGTACCGGCATTTCAGGCGATTGGCCTGATAGCTCTCGAAATTCGAGACTGAACTTACTTCCAACCAGCGCTCCTGTGCAGCTGAAAAGACTTCGAAATCGAAAGTCAAGGCGGAAGTAAAACTCATGTCTCCTCCGCAAAGGCGAAGGATTCGCCATGGTAATTCCAATTTTTCCACCAATGAGCGGACATAGTCGACCATTTCCTGCAAAGATTGATAGGAATTTTCCGGCTTGTCGATACGGACTATTTCCACTTTATCGAACTGGTGCAAACGGTTCAATCCGCGCACGTCTTTCCCGTAAGAACCGGCTTCCCGGCGGAAACAGGCCGAGTAGGCCGTATTTTTTACAGGCAAGTCTTTCTCTTCTAAAATGACATCCCTGTAAATGTTGGTGACCGGAACTTCTGCCGTCGGAATCAGGTACAAATCATCGACCGTGCAATGATACATTTGGCCTTCTTTATCCGGTAAATTGCCGGTTCCGTAACCCGAATCCGGATTGACTACATAAGGCGGTTGTATTTCTATATATCCGGCTTCCATTGCATTATCTAAAAAGAAATTAATCAGCGCCCTTTGCAGGCGGGCGCCCTTCTGTTTGTATACCGGAAAACCGGCTCCGGCAATTTTTACACCCAGTTCGAAATCAATTAAATCGTATTTTTTGGCTAATTCCCAGTGCGGAAGCGCTCCTTCATGCAAAACCGGAATCAGGCCGCCTGTTTTTTCTACTACATTGTCTCCGGCTTCTTTTCCTTTGGGAACTTCGTCGGAAGGAAGATTGGGAATCTGATACAGGAGTTCGGTCAGTCTCTTTTCCGCTTCTTTCCGGTCGGTTTCCGATTGTTTGTTGTGCTCTTTCAGGACTGCTACTTTCCTGCGGGCTGTTTCGGCAGCTTCCTGATCGCCTGCTTTCATCCATTGCCCTATGGACTTTGACAGAAGATTCAATTCGGCCAAATTATTATCTAATAACTGCTGTGAGGATTTTCTTTTTTTATCCGTTTCAATCACTTCATTGATAATCGCTTTGGCATCGTAATGCTTTTTTGCTAATTTATCAATCACTTCATTTGTATTTTCTGTAATAACTTTTAATGTGAGCATAATTGTTCGTTTACTATGAGGATGCAAAGGTACGCATTTTTTTATAATTTTCTGATTCCAAACTTGCTTCCGTCCAAGCCTCCATTGCGGCGGATAGTTTTTTCTCGGCTTCCGCATGTTTCCAGAGCAAGTCTACATTGGAAGCGCCTTCAGGAGTAACTAAGATTTCTTCCATTGCTTTGATTTCCGTTTCCAATTTTTCGATTTTTTTTTCGTAATCCGCAATGGCTTTTTCCAAGCGTTTGATTTGGCGTTGTTGTTCTTTGCGGACTTCCCAGACCTCCCCTTTGTTCACTCCCAAGGCAGAAGAGGAACGTGCAAACTCCGGAGATGGCGCCGGATTTAATTTGGGAATAGGGGCGGTATTCAGTTCGTTGAGGCTCTCTATTTTTTTTCTTGCTAAAAATTCGTAAATTCCGCCGAGATGTTCTTTTACTTTTTTGTTGCCGAACTCATAGACTTTACTGACCAATCCGTCTAAGAACTCCCGGTCGTGGGATACGATGATAGCGGTTCCGTCGAATTCTTTCAGCGCTTCTTTCAATACATCTTTTGAACGCATATCCAAATGATTGGTCGGCTCATCGAGGATAAGCAGGTTGACCGGTTCGAGCAGCAGTTTAATCATCGCCAACCGGGTACGTTCACCGCCTGACAGAACGGATACTTTTTTGTCCGAGGCCTCTCCTCCAAACATGAATGCGCCGAGGATATCGCGGATTTTAGTGCGGATATCGCCTACGGCCACATAATCAATGGTTTCAAAAACCGAAAGTTTTTCGTCCATCAAATCGGCTTGGTTCTGGGCGAAATAAGCTATTTTTACATTATGACCCAATTGCAGACTTCCTTCGTAAGGGATTTGTCCCATGATGCATTTGACCAAAGTCGATTTGCCTTCGCCGTTTTTACCGACAAACGCCACTTTATCTCCCCTGTTGATGGTTAGCGTTGCATTCTCAAAAATCAGGTGCTCGTTATATGATTTGCCGACATTTTCCATGATAATCGGAAAAGCGCCCGAACGGGGCGATGGTGGAAATTTCAGGTGTAACGCGGAGTTATCTTCTTCATCTACTTCGATTCGTTCCAATTTTCCCAATTGTTTGATACGGCTTTGTACCTGTACGGATTTAGTGGCTTTGTATCGGAATCGTTCGATAAAATCTTCGGTATCTTCGATTTGTTTCCGCTGATTTTCGTAAGCACGCAATTGTTGTTCGCGACGTTCTTTTCTCAACGCTACGTATTTGGAATAATTGACACGATAATCGTAGACTTTACCCAAAGAAATTTCGATGGTTCGCTGGCTTACGTTGTCAATAAAAGCCCGGTCGTGCGAAACGAGGATGACGGCATTGGCCTGTGTAGACAGGAAATTTTCCAACCATTGGATGGATTCGATATCCAAATGATTGGTCGGTTCGTCTAACAGGAGTATGTCGGGTTTTTGCAACAGGATTTTAGCCAATTCGATACGCATGCGCCAGCCCCCGCTGAATTCGTTGGTTGGGCGTTCGAAATCGGTTCTTAAAAAACCCAATCCGAAGAGTGTCTTTTCGACATCCGCATCAATATTCATTGCGCCTTCTATCGCTAAGCGTTCATTGAGAAAGGCAATCCGGTCGATGAGTTTGTGATAGGATTCCGATTCGTAATCTTCCCGGTGTATCAGTTCCAGATTCAACTTTTCCAAATCCGCCTCCATTTCCAATACCTGCGCAAAAGCCATGGAAGCCTCCTCTCTGACGGTACGGTTGGTCGAAAACTGCATTTGTTGCGGTAAATAACCGATGGTAACGTCTTTATGCATAGAAACCCTGCCTTTAGTAGGCTCTTGCAGCCCGGCAAAAATTTTCAGGAGCGTACTTTTCCCAGCGCCGTTTTTACCTACTAAAGCGATTCTGTCTTTTTTATCAACCACGAAACCGATTTCATCCAAAAGAGTGAATCCGCCGAAAGAAACCGTTAAATTTTCTACTGAATACATTTTGACCAAGCTTGCGCCATTAACTGGGCGCCTGCAAAAGACGGATGAACGCCATCTGGACCCCAATAAGCAGCCGACGCTTTTTTAAGCGCTTCGTTGAAAACCAATTGCAGCGGCACAAAACTCAGGTCATAATCCTCTGCCACTTTCTTAGCCGCATCGCGGTAAGGAGCGAAATCACTTTCCCAAGTACTATCCAAAGCGCTGCCCCCTTGAATGATAAATGGTTCCAAGATAACGATTTTGACATTCGGAAGGGCTTTTAGCGTATCGGCAATCAACTTATTGTAATCAACTGCATAAGTCGTTACGGTACCGGTGTATCCGCCTGTTTTTGTGTGCCAGAAATCATTGACGCCAATCAGAATGCTTACAACATCCGGTTTGAGTGCGATACAATCTTTTTCCCAGCGGTCGGCTAATTGGAACACTTTGTTGCCCGAAATTCCCCTATTATAGATTTTCAATTCTTTTTCCGGATTATTTGCCAAAATATTCGCTGCGGCAAAAAGCGGATATCCGCTTCCCAACTGTCTCTGGTCGTTAGGTAAATCTTCCTCTTTGCGGCTTCTTCCGCGATCGGTGATAGAATCACCCTGAAACAAAATAGTTTCGCCTTTTGCCAAATAATGCCGGTCGTTTCTGGACTCCGGTAGCGCCGCCTTTACAATTTCCGGCAACAACAAGGCTGTTGTGCCGGCGATTGCGCTTTTTCTTATAAAATTTCGTCTGTCCATCATGAATTGAATATGCGTGTTTAAAATAACTTTTCGGGGTAATCGCCTTTTTCTATTAATTGGTTGATTTTCTCAACGACGGAGGCTCTATCATCTGCATAAGTTACACCAAACCATTTGGATGGGCTATCCAATACTTTTACTTTGATTTGTCCGTTTACAATCAAACGGTCAATAGCCCAGGGGATAAAAAATTCTGCTTTCGGATTGTCATGGTTTTCGGCCAGAAAATCAACAAATAGTTTCTCCGAATAACCGAAATATTCCGATGTAAATCCCCACATATTCATGGAAACAGGTGTATTTTCGGCTGTTTCGACCATGTTTCCTTCCTCATCCCTGTATTTTATTTTTCCGTCAGTATCCCGTATGACGTAAGTTCGCTCAACAACCGAAGTCAGAAAGCCGTCTTGATCCGTAGAACAAACGCCACGGGCTACAGAGCCGCTTTCAGAGAGGGTATTGCCGATGCGGTAACCTACCATGCAGTATGTGTTTTCTTTATTTTCAATTGATGTCAAAAAGTCCGCCATAATTTTGAAACTTTCCCGGCCATAGAAATCATCGGCATTGATGACCATAAATGGTTCTTTAATCACGTCTTTTCCCATCAGGACGGCATGATTGGTTCCCCATGGTTTTACCCGTTCAGGATTCAGTTTGAATCCTACAGGAAGTTTGTCCAATTCCTGAAATACCGTCTCGACCGGAATAATATTCTCATATTTTTTCAGGATTTTTTCACGAAAATCCACAGCAAACGATTCTCTGACAACAAAAACGACTTTCCCGAATCCTGCTCTGACGGCATCGTAAATGGAATAGTCCATGATTGTTTCACCGCTGGGGCCAAGTCCATCCAATTGTTTCAGCCCGCCATAACGGCTACCCATTCCGGCAGCCAATACAAATAATATAGGTTTCATGTGCATACAAAAAAATTATTTGCAAAGATACGATTTTTCTGTAAAACAAGGAAGTGTTTTTAAAATAAGAGCCGGACGTTTCCTCTCAGGAAATCCTCCGCCGACATTCTCTTTTTACCGGCCTGTTGGATATCTTTCAGGCGGATGAAGCCATCGGAAGCGGTTATACTCAGTTGTTTCTTCCCGTCGGTAACAATCATACCTGTCTGTAAATCATGGGATTCAATTATTTTTTCGGCCACAAAAATCTTGAGGTTGAGCATTTCTCCCTGCCGGGTTTCCAATTCCGTCCATGCCGCCGGATAGGGCGATAATCCACGAATGAAGTCATAAATTTCCTTGGTCGGTTTATTCCAGTCAATCCGGCAGGTTTCCTTGAAAATTTTGGGCGCCGGTTTTAATCCTTGCTCATTGTTTGCGATTTCCCCCTGTTCAACCGGATGAATATTGCAGGAGATAATATCGTCGACGGTTTTCACGACCAAGCGGGCGCCGGTTAGCATCAGTTTGTCGTGGATAATTCCGGCGTTATCGGTATCTTTGATAGGGATTCGTTCCTGTGCGATGATTTTACCCGTGTCTATTTCGTGGGTAAGGAAAAAAGTGGTGACTCCGGTTTCCTTTTCTCCGTTGATAATCGCCCAATTAATCGGCGCCGCTCCCCGATAGTGCGGAAGCAGGGAGGCATGCAGGTTAAAAGTACCTAAGGGCGGTAGACCCCATACCACTTCTGGCAACATCCTGAAAGCGACTACAATTTGTAAATCGGCATTCCATGCTTGCAGTTGTGCTAAGAATTCCGGGTCTTTCAGTTTTTCCGGCTGTAGTAAAGGCAAGTTTTGCGACAATGCATATTCCTTAACCGGCGAAGTCTGTAGTTGATAGCCGCGACCGGCCGGTTTGTCGGGCATAGTGATAACTCCCACTACATGATAACCACCCTCGACCAAAGCCCGAAGACTTTCGACGGCGAAATCAGGGGTTCCCATGAATACGATTCTGAGGGAAGAGGCTGTTTCTTGTGTCATCGCTTTATTTCTTTTATCTGGTTAAAAATTTTATGCAAAGATAATACTTATATTTCTATTTTGAGTTCACGCAACTTTTTCGTTGGCTCTCATGCGGTTGATGTGCTTTATTTAATTAACAGCGAACTGTCGCCATAACTGAGAAAACGGAAGTCATTTGCCAAGGCATAATGGTAAATTTCACGCCATTTGTCGCCCACAAATGCCGATATAAGCAAAAGCAAGGTGCTTTTCGGTTGGTGAAAATTCGTTATTATCCCGTCGACTACCTTGAATTTATACCCCGGCGTAATCAGTATTTGCGTATGTGTAGTCAGCGCTTCCAAATCTTTTCGCTCCATGTAATCCATGATTGTATGCAAAGACTTGACAAGCGTTCCGGTTTCATATTGTTCATTATCCTTTGAGTAAGGCATCCATTGTTCGATGATTAATTCTTCAGGGCTTGCATTCGGATTTTTTTCCAAAATCAGTCCGATGTAATAGAGGCTTTCCAGCGTGCGGACAGAAGTAGTTCCCACCGCAAAAATCCGCCCTGTTTTTTCTATCAAATTTTGAATAGTCGATTTCTTCACGGAAATACACTCCGCGTGCATGACATGGTCGGCTAAAGTTTCCGACTTTACAGGCTTAAAAGTACCGGCGCCTACATGCAACGTCAGTTCTTCGAAGGCGACGCCTTTTTTTTCCAACGACCGAAAAACGGGTTCGGTGAAATGCAGACCGGCGGTAGGTGCAGCTACCGAGCCCTTGATTTTGGAATAAATGGTCTGATAGGTTTCTTTGTCGCTTTCTTCCGTTTTCCGGTTTAGGTAGGGAGGGATAGGCAATTCTCCCTGCAATTCCAAAATATCGGCAAAACTCATGTCCGGATTATCCCATTCGAAGCGAACCAGATACGTTTCGCCCGAAGAGGCGGTTTTCTCCACTGTACAATGTGTATTGCCGGGGAGAGAACAGGTCAGTTTTCCCGTTTTCCATCTTTTGGCGTTTCCAATCAGGCACAACCATGTGCAAGATTTGTTCCGGACAAATGCACGCGCGTAATCGACCGGTTCTTTGGGTTCCAGACAAAACACTTCAATTTGCGCTCCGGTTGCTTTTTTGAAAATCAGGCGCGCCTGAATCACACGCGTATTATTGAAGACCAAAAGCGCGTCTTCGGGAATAAAATCGCTCAGATTGTAGAACAAACCGGTGGTAATCCGATGATGGTTCCAGTATAGTAATTTTGACTTATCCCTTTCTTTCAGAGGGAATTTTGCAATCCGGTCGTCCGGTAATTCGTAATTGAAATCGTCTATGCGAATATCTTTTGGCTGCTTCATTTTATTTGAATCGTAAGTCAAAGGTAAAAAATATTTGTTACTTGTCTATTACTTTTTGTATTAAAATTATAAAAAAATATTATCCTGAAAATCAATAAAACTAACCAATTTGTTAGTTTATTCCCTTTTTGTTCGTTCTTGCAAGATAAAATTATTAACCATACCTTTGTACAGATAAGTAATTATTATTTTTATTATAAATATTAAAACTATGAAAAAAATTATATCGAAAATTTTAAGAGTGCTAGAGTAATAAAAATAACTTGACTAAAATTTTACTGTTTTTCTTGGTTCCGCCGGAGATTGCCTATAGCCATCTTTTAATTCCGGCGGAACTTTCCTCATGAAAAAAATACACCGCTCAACCAGAGGAAAATACAGATATAAATTAATGCGGGAAGCATGTTTAATACAGGCAGTTTTTTAATATTCAGCACATCTAAAGCCAAACCGATCAGAAGAATTCCTCCGATAGCTGTAATTTCGTTGATAAAATTATCCGGAATATTGCTGCCAATAAGTTGTGTCAGCAAAGCGATACCTCCTTGATAAATCATCAGCGGAATGACGGAAAACAAAACGCCGATTCCCAAGGCGGAAGCCAACAGGATAGAAGAGAAACCATCCATCAGTGATTTAGCTTTCAACAGGTCTGAAACATGTCCTGTAAGACCTTCTTCTACAGGTCCTAATATTGACATTGATCCCATGCAGAATAATAGAAAAGCCGTTGCAAAACCGGCAGTGAAATTTTCATTTCCAAATTTGAATTTATTTTTCAAATACTGACTGAATTTGTCCATTTGCTTTTCTAATTTTAAAAATTCTCCGGTCAGACCTCCGGCAATCATACTGAGTACAACCGGCAAAGGAGCTGTTATTTTTAATGCCATTTGAATACCCAAAGTCAGGGTAAATAATCCGACTGCTTGAAAATAGATGGTGACATATTTTTCAGGCAGACCTTTTTTCAGGAATAAACCTAAGCTGCCGCCGATAATAACTGCTATTACATTGATAAGGGTTCCTAACATATTATTTCAAAAATTTAAAAGAAATCACAATAAAAATCTAATGTTTCTTCTATTTCCGCCCTATTTGCCGTTTGATTGATCGCAATCTCTCCGACTGCTTTCAGCAGCGTGAAGTTGATAAACCCGGCCTCGTTTTTTTTGTCATGTTGCATCAATTCATACAAGCGAGGATATTGATTGCATCCATAAGCAAAAGAACCGTAGTTCTCTTTCACAAATCCGGCAATTTTTGTCAAGTCGTTTTTGTCAAATCCCAATTTCATATACGAGAGATATAGTTCGCAGACAAGGCCCCAAGCAACGGCATAACCATGTGGAGCCGGTTGATTTGTTTCGTAGGAGAAACTTTCAAAGGCGTGGCCGATAGTGTGTCCTAAGTTTAGCGCTTTGCGAATGCCTTGCTCTGTAGGGTCTTGCGCTACTATTCTTTCCTTTACGCATACCGATTCGAACAATAATTCGTTCAGTTTCCGGTAATCGGGATTATCCAAATCGAAGCGGAGTATTTCGTTTAATGCTGTTTGGGAACTTAACAGGGCATGTTTCAGCATCTCGGCATAACCTGAAAGGAGATTGGTTGAGTCGATGGTTTTGAAGAATTGCGAATCAATCATCACAGCAATAGCCGGGGAAAATGCGCCAATCTCATTTTTCAATCCCATGAAATTGATACCGGTTTTTCCGCCTACAGCAGCATCGACCGCACCCAAAAGGGTGGTAGGGAGATTAATAAAACGGATGCCTCTTTTGAAAGTTGCCGCTGCGAATCCACCAAGGTCGGTCAACATCCCGCCTCCCAGATTGACAAGCAAAGACTTCCGTCCGGCGCCGTTTCGAGAGAGAAATTCCCATACGGTAGACAAGGTGGCAAGGTTTTTGTTTTCGTCCCCTGCCGGAATGATGATCTGTTTGGCTTCCCTGATTTCGGGAATAGCATTGATGAGCGGCAAACAGTATTTACTTGTATTCTTATCGGTAAGAATAAACAGTCCATCATATTGCAAACCTTTGAGAAATAAAGACAAGTCCTCTTTAATGCACTCACAGCGAATAATTTGTCCCTGCATACCTATAATCTATTTTTTGATGTACAAAACATTATGTAATAAATATCTCCACTTGCGCTGCTACTTTGTATCGACAAAGATAAAGCGAGTGGAGATATTTTTGATAAAACATATAAAGCTTATCCTAAGAATCCCAACAAGATTCCGGCTGCTACGGCCGAACCGATTACACCGGCTACATTCGGACCCATGGCATGCATCAACAGATAGTTGGTCGGGTCGTATTCCAAACCGACCGATTGCGAAATGCGTGCGGAGTCAGGTACTGCCGATACACCGGAATTACCGATCAACGGATTGATCTGGTTGTCTTTTTTCAGGAACAGGTTGAAAAGTTTGACAAACAATATACCGGCTGTAGTAGCAATAATGAACGACAAAGCGCCTAATCCGAAAATTTTGATGGAATCCCATGTCAAGAACTGGGTTGCTTGTGTGGATGCGCCTACGGTTACGCCCAACAGAATGGTAATCGTATCAATCAGCGGGCCGCGGGCGGTTTCCGCCAAACGACGGGTTACACCCGATTCTTTCAACAGATTGCCGAAAAACAACATTCCCAACAGCGGAAGCCCCGAAGGAACCAAGAAACAGGTTAATAACAAACCGAATATCGGGAACAGGATTTTCTCCGTCTGGGAAACGACACGGGGCGGTTTCATCCGGATTACCCTTTCCTTCTTCGAGGTGAGCAAGCGCATAATCGGCGGCTGAATGACAGGCACCAAAGCCATATAGGAGTAAGCCGAAATAGCAATGGCTCCCATCAGGTTAGGCGCTAACTTCGAAGACAGGAAGATAGCCGTTGGACCGTCGGCTCCACCGATGATACCGATAGCTCCCGCCTGATTCGGTTCGAAACCGATGGCCAGAGCCAGCACATAAGCGCCGAAAATACCGAACTGGGCGGCAGCCCCGATCAACATGAGTTTCGGATTGGATATCAAGGCGGAAAAATCGGTCATCGCACCTATTCCGAGGAATATCAAGGGTGGATACCAACCGGAAGTAACACCCTGATATAGAATATTCAATACCGAGCCTTCTTCATAAATCCCCAATTGCAAGCCGGCGTCTTTGAAAGGAATATTGCCGATCAAAATACCGAATCCGATGGGAATCAAAAGCATGGGTTCAAATTCTTTAGCAATTGCCAAATAGATGAAGGTCAAGCCCACAAGGATCATGATTCCGTGTCCGACAGTGATATTGGCAAAAGCAGTATAAGTCCAGAATGTGGCAAGATTGTCACCTAAAAATGAAATGAAATCCATAACCTATTCTATTATGATTAATTCCGCACCTTCCAGTACGGAATCGCCTTTGTTTATTTTTACTTCTTTTATCACGCCGTCGCGGTCCGCATTGATTACGTTTTCCATTTTCATGGCTTCCAATACCAAGACTTTCTGACCTTTTTTAACCGTGTCGCCCACCTTGCAAAGAATTTCGAGTATAATACCCGGTAACGGAGAACGCAAGACTCCGACGCCGCTATTTGTTTGCGGACGGGATATGGGAGGCGGCGTAGTGGTCTGCGCCGGACGGTTAATTGTAACTACATGTTTTTGTGCAGGTTTGTTCATCTCTACCTTATAAGGGGTACCATTTACTTCCACATCGGCAATGGTATCCTCAATTCTGTTTATAACTACTTTATAAACATTTCCGTTGATTGTATATTTGAAACTTTTCATATTACTCTTTTTATCTATTTTTGTCTGTTACCGTTTGGGCGCCTCTCTCAATGTGTAAATTTTAGAACTCCATGGAGAATAATTGCGCGCAGTATTCTTAATCGTAAGAATAGTATTCTCTTCGTCATGCAATTCGGTGGCCTCGTAAATAGCCATGGCAATTGCAGCATAAATATCTCCGGATTGACCGGCAATATTTTTTGCTTGCTCTTTGCTTACGCCGGAGGCTTTCATTACACGCCGATGGCTCAGATTAACCGCAATGTTTCCAATTGATTTGAATATCAGGTACAAAATAATTAATCCTGCAAATACAACACCCATAGCTGTCATTGTCATGCCTACGCCTACGCCGTCGTTTTCCTTGAAATTTTCTATTTTCTCGTTGGTATCCAAAATTTTATTATTGGAACTCGGCGTTACTTTTTCCCAATAAATCCAAAGCCGGTCGCCGTACCTATCCTTATAGTTTGCATTCAGGCGAAGTTCTTCATTCAAACGTTTTTGATCCCATCCGTCTTCTACCAGTCCATAACTGATATCCGCCCGTTGTCCGGCAGGAACGGTAATCGAATCAATCAATGTAGAACCATCGGAATCGAAAAGTGCGATAAAATTCGGTTGCTCCGGATTCAACTGGAAATTCAAGTGAAACGTTCCGCGGGTAGGTATATTATCCGCCCAAAACAGTGTGTGTTGGCGCGGTCTGATCCGCGTTAAGACATCACCTTTTGGTACCCTGTACATTTTGGGATTGTTTATATCGTTAGTCAGAAAACAGCCGGCAATATTCACAGTTCCCGGAGATGAATTGTAAATTTCAACCCAAGGAAATCGTTTCCCATAGTCATCAACGAAGTTGTCTTCGTTAATTACCAGGACTTCGTTTATTCTGAGAGCGGTTGTTCGCTGTGCCTGAACACTGCAAACAATGCCCAACAAGAACAAAAGCCCTAATTTTATTTTTTGTTTCATATTTTTAAAACTAAAAATTAAAAAACTAAGAACTAAAAATTAAAAATCAAGAATGGAGTGGCGTGTTGTTACGTTACGCTTTGTCCATTCATAATTCATAATTTATAATTCATAATTATTTACAGTGGTAAATTATCGTGTTTTTTAGCCGGATTATTTTGTTTCTTTGTTGCCAGCTGCTGCAAAGCGCGGATAACGCGGAAACGGGTATTGCGCGGTTCAATCACATCGTCAATGAAACCATATTTAGCGGCATTGTACGGGTTGGCAAAAGCTTTGGTGTATTCAGCTTCTTTTTCTGCCAGTACTTTGACAGGATCATCCGCTTCTTTTGCTTCTTTTGCATAAAGGACTTCCACAGCGCCGGCGCCTCCCATCACAGCAATTTCAGCTGTCGGCCATGCATAGTTCATGTCTCCGCGGAGTTGTTTACAACTCATCACGATATGAGCGCCTCCGTATGATTTACGCAGGGTAACGGTTACTTTAGGAACCGTAGCTTCTCCGTAAGCATAAAGTAATTTGGCTCCGTGAACGATTACGCCGCCGTATTCCTGACCGGTTCCCGGAAGGAATCCCGGCACGTCAACAAGTGTAACGATAGGAATATTGAATGCATCGCAGAAACGGACAAAACGGGCCGCTTTACGGGAAGCATTGATGTCCAGAACGCCTGCCAGCGTTTTGGGCTGATTGGCTACAATACCGGCTGTACGGCCATTGAAACGGGCGAAACCGATAATCATATTTTTGGCATAATCGGCATGTATTTCAAGGAATTCTCCTTCATCAATAATTCCACCGATGACTTCGTACATATCATACGGTTTGTTGGGGCTATCGGGAATGATTTCATTCAATGAATCTTCCAAACGGTCGATAGGGTCATTGGTGGTGTGGATAGGGGGCTCTTCTAAATTATTCTGAGGAAGATAGCTTAGTAAACGGCGAATAAGGGCGATACCTTCATCTCCGGAATCCACGGCAAAATGAGTAACTCCCGAACGGCTGGCATGAACATCGGCGCCGCCTAATTGTTCTTGGGTCACATCTTCTCCGGTTACTGTTTTTACTACTTTTGGCCCGGTGAGGAACATATAACTCATTCCTCTTGCCATAACGGTAAAGTCGGTTAAAGCTGGAGAATACACGGCGCCTCCGGCACAGGGTCCAAAAATACCCGAAATCTGAGGAATTACCCCGGAAGCAAGGATATTACGTTGGAAAATCTCGCCATAACCGGCCAAAGCGCTGATACCTTCTTGAATACGGGCGCCTCCGGAGTCGTTTAGCCCGATAATGGGCGCTCCCATCAGCATGGCCAAATCCATTACCTTGCAGATTTTTTTCGCCATGGTTTCCGACAAAGAACCGCCAATAACCGTGAAATCTTGTGCAAACAGGTATATCAAGCGTCCTTCAATGGTTCCGTAACCGGTAACCACACCGTCACCTAAGAATATTTTCTTTTCCATACCGAAATTGGTACAACGATGTTCGACAAACATATCTAATTCTTCGAAACTACCTTCGTCTACCAACATGGCAATGCGTTCACGCGCAGTATATTTACCCCCTGCATGTTGTCTCTCAATAGCTTTTTCTCCACCGCCCAAACGCGCCTTTGCCCGTAGTTCGATAAGCTCTCTTACTTTTTCTAATTGATTGCTCATAAATTTACTGAAATTTCTATTGACATAATTCGGTTAAAACGCTACCCGTTGATTTAGGATGGAGGAAAGCGATATGCAAACCTTCGGCGCCGCCGCGAGGCGCTTTATCAATCAACTGTACTCCTTTCGATGCTACATCGGCCAATGATTCGGCCACGTCAGGGACTGCAAAAGCGATATGGTGCACGCCTTCACCTTTCTTCTCAATAAATTTAGCAATTGTAGAGTCTTCAGAGGTAGGTTCAAGCAATTCGATTTTTGTCTGGCCTACCTTGAAAAAGGCTGTCTTTACTTTCTGGTCTGTTACTTCTTCGATGTTGTAGCATTTCAGACCCAGTACGTTTTCATAATAGGGAAGGCTGTTCTCAATGCTTTTTACAGCTATCCCGATGTGTTCAATGTGTGAGATGTTCATATTCTTAATACCATTAAAATGTAATTAAAATTAAGGCTACAAAGTTACTATCTTATATTGAAATAAACAAATAAACTTGTTTTTAATGTTACGAAATAGTACGCGCATTTTTAGTAGTTGGCTGATAAATAGGCAGAATAACAAATTAACAATGAAATTATCATATTAATCCTTTTTTATACAGGAAAGACTATATATTTGACAATAAAAATGAATAAAGTGACAGAATACTTGTGTGTATTACCATTAATTTTGTATCGGGAAATAAAGACATACTCTTTCTATTTATTACTTTTAAATCTGTGACGAATACTACGAGTTTTGAAAGGCTACTAAGGTCACTTAATTGAGTTGTATAAAATAGTGTTTCTTTATTTGAAAAAGTAATTATTATAAAATTTATTTCACATGAAAAAAAAGTTTAAATTGAAAAAATTGTTTAGAAAGTTCTATTTGTTGGTAATTATTTTACTGTTTTCAGTGGTAATTGCTACGTTTTATGTGGCTTACCAACACATAGATTTTTTTTGACGTTTTGAAAAAGTAGTTTTAACCGGTTGAAGTAAATTTTGTTTTAGAATTCTGCAATAAATTTTACGTTGAATTGTCTTCCGGTAAGTTTGTCCGGCACCGCATGCCGGGAATTATTAATGTCCGAGAACCATGAATAGGAGCTTATATTTTTAATATCAAACAAGTTAAACATATCTGCTCCTATCCATATTTTTTTAAAATTCCTCCAAAAATGCGCATATCGCAATTGATCATTTTCCCCGAAAATAAGGTAAGTGAGACCGATGTCTACTCTTCTATAATCCGGCGTGCGGATGCCGTTTTGGTATTCCCGACCGGGAACGCTGAACGGGATTCCATCAGCCCAAATAAGTTTTATACTACCCTGAACCCTCTCGTAACCAAGTAGATAGTCGTTGAAATAAAGGGTAAAATTGTATAATTGGTCGGTAGGCATGGGAACTTTTTTTCCATCTATATTCTGTTTGGCCTCCATCAGGGAAAAGCTTAACCATGAGTCGGTTCCATGAACGAGTTGTCCTGCCAGTTTCAAGTCGATTCCCTGTGTGTGACCATCGGAAACATTTTCTCCATAATACTGGATTTTGACATTGTTGACCGTATATGGAACCAACCTGTCCAATTTTTTATAGTAAATTTCCGTAGTAAATTTGAACGGCCGGTTGTCAAATTTGAAATCATAATCCCCTCCCAGCACCAAATGGATGGAACGTTGCGATTTGATATTCCGATTCAGATTAATAGTTTGATTTCCGTTCAGGTCGTCATCAATCATCCGGAATTCTTTGTAAAAAGGAGCCTGGTAATACAGACCCGTCGCAAAGCGAAACGTAAAATTCTGGTTACGTGAAGGTAGAAACCGCACGGAAGCGCGCGGACTTATAATCAGTTCCCTGTTGAAATCCCAATAGGAACTGCGGATACCTGCGGTTATCGAAAAAATACCGCTTTCAATACGCATCCGGTATGTATCCTGCAAATAGCCGGAAATTCTTCCGGAAACAATATCGTTCCGCGAGGAAAGATTGCGGTAAAGCCTGAGTTCATCCTCTTTGTACGGAAGCGAATAGCCCATGGAGTCTCGTAATTCCCATTCCCTGATCTTGTCGTTTACCACTTCTTTCTGGTAGGCTGCCGACCAACGCAGGGTGTGTTGGTTCAGCCCTATATTTCCGGTTAAGGCGATGTTCGCTACCTCGGATTTCAAATAGTTGCGGGCGTGTTCGTGAAATTTTCCGATTCCGGTTATTTCTCTGTCTTCACCCGAAACATTGCTTATCCAGTATTCTCCGTCTATATCGTATTTTTCCTGTTCCGTCGATTGAAAAGCGGAGACCTGCAGGGCTATATCCGCGTTAGCTGTTAGGTTGTATTTTAAGATTGCCGCTCCGAATAAAGTCTGAAAACGATCTCGCTCTATAGAACCGTCATAATCAACGAGAAAATGCTTAACATTATCCATCGTTCCATAGGACGTTTCACGTTCTGTGGGATTAAAATCATAGATATTATCGGAATAGTATCCCATGAAATTCAGACTGAATTCAGGCGTAAATTTGTACGTCATAAAAGTTTGTAAATCTATAGCGGAAGGATTGTAATCTCCTTTGGTATCTAAGGTTTTCAGTAGGGTTGTGCCGCTTTTGTAACGGAATCCGGAAATTTGAGTAAAATTACCGGAAGTATTGCCTATATAGACATTTCCACCCAACATACTTCCTGTTACCCCACCTTCCAGATTTTTGGGCTTTTTGTAAGTCACATCCAATACGGACGACATTTTGTCGCCATACCGGGCGTCAAAACCACCGGAAGAGAAGCTCACTTTGTCGGTCAGGTCGGGATTGATAAAACTCAGACCTTCTTGTTGTCCGCTCCTGATCAAGATAGGGCGGTAAACTTCTATTCCATTCACATAAACAATGTTCTCGTTGTAGTTACCTCCCCGCACGGAGTATTGCGTACTGAGTTCATTGGTTGACGCCACTCCGGTTCCGGTTGCAATCACAATTGATTCGATACTACCCCCGGTAGCGTCTACCGCCAAACGGTTCTGTTCCGTCCGGATATGTTCCATTGTGTTGCCTTGTTGTACCCGGGAGCCGGTAATGGTTACTTCTCCTATAGTATAGGTGGCGGTACGCATTCTGACATTGATTGTCATATCTCCCGCCACTTCGGAAATAATCCGTTGGGTCTTGTTGTATCCCAAACAGGAATAAATCAAGACGCAAGAATCACCAGTAGCAACAGTCAAAGTATATTTTCCCTTTTCGTCCGTAAATGTTCCGTTGGCCGTACCGTTCACCTTGACGATGGCTAACTCAATAGGCAAACCATCGGGATCGGTTACAAAACCGGATAATTTAGCGTTTTGTGCAAAACCGGATAAGGAAACTAAGGTAAAAAACCCAAGTAATAGCTTTTTAATCATTTGTTATTTTTCGAACGATTATTATCTATTAACGGAAAATATCGGATTTACGTATATCCAAAGGCGTAATTGGAATTTACCTTATTCCAACACGGCCAACGCTTTTTTTACCCTGCGCATGGACTCCGTCAACTGATCGTCTGAAGCGGCATAAGAAAACCGGATGCAGTTTGGAGCGCCGAATGCCAGACCGCCTACGGCAGCTACGTGACCCTCTTCCAAGAGATACATAGCTAATTCGGCCGAATTGGCGATTGTTTTTCCTTTGAACGATTTGCCGATATAGGCGCTACAATCGGGAAAAAGATAAAAAGCGCCGTCGGGTTTTCTCACTTTCAGTCCGGGAATATCCGATGCCAATTGTACGATTAAATCGCGGCGGCGTTCAAATGCCTGCCGCATGGTTTCGATGCAATCCTGGGAACCGAGATAAGCGGCTTCAGCCGCTTTCTGGGCGATATTGCTGGGGCCGGAAGTATACTGTCCCTGTAGTTTGTTACAGGCGGAGGCTATCCATTGTGGCGCGGCGATCCATCCCAAACGCCAGCCCGTCATAGCATAAGCCTTGGAAACGCCGTTCACGATAACCGTCCGGTCACGGACGGTTTCGAATTGGGCAATGCTTTCGTGTTTCCCTACGTAGTTGATGTGTTCGTAAATCTCATCGGCAATAATGATTATCTTAGGGTATTTAGCCAGAACATCCGCCAAACCTTTCAGTTCCGCCTTGGTGTAAACACTTCCGGTCGGGTTGGAGGGCGAACAGAGGATAAGGGCTTTGGTCTGCGGGGTAATAGCCGCTTCCAACTGTTGAGGCGTAATCTTGAAATCCTGTTCGATTCCGGCTGTGACAATCACATTGGCGCCGCCTGCCAATTTCACCATTTCTACATAACTAACCCAATAAGGAGCCGGCACGATGACTTCATCGCCTATACCGACAATTGACAACAAAACATTGCAGACCGATTGTTTAGCGCCATTTGAACAGACAATTTGCTCCGGACTGAAATCCAATTCGTTTTCTCGTTTCAGCTTCTCTACGATGGCTTTCCGCAGGGAAAGAAATCCCGGCACCGGAGAATAAAAGGAGAAATTTTCGTCAATTGCTTGTTTGGCCGCTTCCTTGATGGAATCGGGTGTGAAAAAATCCGGCTCACCTACACTCAGATTGATTACATCAATGCCTTGCGCTTTCAACTCATTACTTTTTTGTGACATGGCTAAGGTCTCTGAAGGAGACAAAATAGCTATTCTTTCGGAAACTTGTGACATATTATTCTATTTTTTCGTTTATTCAAAACAATGTGCAAAATTAATAAAAAAACGGCAATACACAACTCCTTATTTCAAATTCTTCAGGATATGCCCCATTCTTTCCTTTTTTGTCTTCATATAGAACTCATTGTACGGGTTTGGCGTGATTTCTATAGGGACATTTTCAACTATTTCCAAGCCATAACCTTCCAAGGCGGCTCTTTTAACGGGATTGTTGGTAATCAGTCTCATTTTGGTAATTCCCAAATCGCGGAGTATCTGAGCGCCTACGCCATATTCTCTTTCGTCCGAATCATATCCGAGGTGCAGATTGGCGTCGACCGTATCCAAGCCCTGTTCCTGTAGTTTATAAGCCTTCATTTTTTCCATCAGTCCGATTCCCCGGCCTTCCTGTATCAGGTATACGACGGCTCCTTTGCCTACTTTGTCTATCATTTCCATAGAGGCATGCAACTGGTCGCCACATTCGCAACGCAAAGATCCGAAAGCGTCGCCGGTTATACAGGAGGAGTGCATCCTCACCAAGATAGGTTCGTCTTTTTCCCATTCTCCTTTAATCAGGGCGATATGCTCCAATCCGTTCGATTTCTGGCGGAAAGGAATAATCTTGAAATGACCGAATTGGGTAGGTAGATTCACGGTTTCTCCTTTTTCGACCAAAGATTCATATTTCAATCGGTAAGTGATCAGGTCTTTGATACAGATAATTTTGATACCAAATTTTTGAGAGACTTCAAACAACTCCGGCAGACGCGCCATGGTTCCGTCCGGATTGATAATTTCTATTAAAGCGCCGACCGGATAAAGTCCTGCCAAGCGAGCCATATCTACGGTGGCTTCGGTATGGCCGGCTCGCTTTAATACGCCTTTGGGACGGGCGCGAAGCGGACTGATATGGCCAGGTCTGCCCAAATCGGAAGGTTGGGTGTTTTTATCGGCCAACGCCTTGATGGTTTCGCACCGGTCGTACACCCTCCGCCCAATTTATCGACCGTCACGGTAAACGGGGTATCATAGATGGAAGTGTTTTTGGAAACCTGCATTTCCAATTCTAATTCCGTGCAACGTTCTTCTGTAATCGGAGCGCAAAGAACTCCCCGTCCATACGTCATCATGAAATTGATTTTTTCCGGCGTAATTTTCTCGGCTGCTATAATAAAATCGCCTTCGTTTTCGCGGTCTTCATCATCCGCTACAATTAAAAACCGGCCTTCGCGAAAATCCGCGATCGCTTCCTCAATGCTATTAAATTTATAATTTATCATCTTCATTTTATGGATTATTTTTATTGATATTTACAATTGCTTTTCTCAATTCGTCATTTACTTTAATGGCGATTTTGAGGTCATTATTGATCTGTTTCCGTTTGAATGCATATAATGTATAAATAATTATTCCAAAGGGAAATAACACGGCGCAAGTCCAACGGAAGGTTGGCTTATTCAGAAAGTTCAGGTAAAGCGGATTAATAACCGGATAATCCATCAATTTGCCGATAATCAGATTCTCATCCGCATTTTGCAAGTCTTCTATCCAGTCATTCATCAAAGAAATCAAGTGTTTCAGTTGTCTGTCCCCTAAATCCCGTTTCCAGAAAGTAAGATAAAAAGGTAATTTTTGGTTTTTATCTACATATAGATTTGCTTCCGTATCCCAATTTTCCATCATCAAAATAGCTTTTTGATAGTCGGGAGGCGTCATGATAACTTCTTTACGGTTGTAATTTCTCAGTTCTCTTTTCCCGATTAAGCGCAATAAAGCATCTCTCCATGCATCCGGACTTGTCATAACCGAATCGTTAACAGCCATATATGTAAAGAATATACCCAAAGACGCCAATAATACCGTACTCATCCACATGCCTTCCCAAGCTTGCCAAACGCCTTGTCTCGCTAATTTTAAACCAAAGGTGTCGATGGTATAATACAAAATAAACAAGAATACCGAAATGACAGCCGGTAAACCCAATCCTCCTTTCCGGATAATGGCGCCCAATGAAGCGCCGATAAAGAAAAACAAGATACAGGCCAAAGACAGTGTAAATCTCCTGTGATATTCTATCTGGTGTTCTCTGATTTGCCTGAGCACGTCGGACTGCTGTCCCATTTTCCATCTGTAATCATTCTCTATCCGGTCGGTTTTTGTTTTGGCGACCTCCAATATGGCTAATTTCTCATTTAGGGAGGCATTTGCGTAAAACGATTTAAAATCTTTTGTTTGTACCGTATCCATTTGCGAACCGACAGAAGGTATATCTTTCCGGCTGAATGATAGGGAATAGATTTGATTGATAAACATCGGGGCTAATTCCCTTGATACACTGTCGTTTTCTACGCCGACCGAATCAATAAAAGTACGCAATTCATACATGTTTTTGCTTATATTCCGGTTTTGCATAATTGATTCATCGGCCATATTGAAATTGCTATCAAATTCAATCAGCACATCCCGCCTGTCGAAAGTTTCCCGTAAGTAAGGGATATGTTCTTGACTGTATGCAGATTCCCGCAAATTTGCGTTTCCAAACGATTCTCCATTGTACAAACTAAGGATCAGGAATTTTTTGTCATCGGAAATATGAAGCCTGCCCGAATCGGCTACAGTCACTTCTACTTTGTTAAACCCTTTTGAATAATCGTAAATAGTCATATTCCGAAGTAATCCGTCTTTATCTTTCTTTTGTACATACACATTATACCCCGGAATACCTTTGTAAAATGAGCCTTCGGGAATCTCTAACTCCGGTGAGTTTTGTCTAAGTGAAGACACAATTGTCCACAATTTGACCTGTACGGGTGGCAAAACATTGTTTTGAAAAAAGAAAGCAAATCCGCAAATAACGATTATCAGCAGAATCAAAGGTTTCATAATCCGGAGTAAGGAAATACCCGACGCTTTCATCGCTAAAAGTTCAAAATGTTCTCCTAAATTTCCGAAAGCCATCAATGACGCCAGCAGAATGGCCAAAGGAAGTGTCAGTGGAACCAGACTGTTTGCCGCGTAAAAAAACATTTGCATCAGTACTTTCATTTCCACACCTTTTCCCACCATATCGTTGACATATTTCCATAGAAATTGCATCAACAAAACGAAAAGGCAAAAACTGAACGTTGCCAGCAATAATGGAAAAAAAGTCCCCAGTATGAAAGAATAAAGTCTTTTTATGCGAAACATATCACTATTCATTTGCGCCTGCAAAGTTAGTACATTCTGAATAGAACATAAAATAATTGGGTTTATTTATTTGAAGATTCGTTAAAAAATACGTCTGTAATTCTCTTTTGTACCTAATTTATACGCCCAGAATCCGCTTCAAAACTTTGATTTGCGATTCCCATAAAAATTTCGTATCTTCCTTTTCTTCATTCTCGGCAAAGTCTATAATTTCGAGTGTCGTTTCGCCCGTCAGTTCTACTTTGTGCAGACGGAATTCAAAATAAGCAAGGGGGTCCTCATCATCCAACCAACGGAAACGGATATAGTTATTTGCATTTACCCCAATTACTTCGGCTTCATTGGAATATTTGCTCCATGTAAACGTATAGATACTCCCATTAACCGAAACATTATCCGCAAACCATTCCGCCAAACCGGTCGGTGCGGAAATATAATTCCAAAGACTGGTTTTACTTACCTTGTCGAATACATACTCAACATGAAATTTCTCTTTTTCCATTGTTTTCTGTAAATTGTCGGACAAGATACAACACTTTTTTGAAAAAAACAAATTTTTCAGCGAAATATATCAAAAATTACCGAACCGGCTGTCAAATATGCCTGAAATAATCAAAAGATTTAAAGATTCTCCAACATTCGTTTCAATACGACCTGACAAGATATTTCCCGGTTGGCCGCCTCTTGAATCACGATTGATTTCGGACTTTCGATAACATCATCGGTGACAATCATGTTGCGGCGAACGGGGAGGCAATGCATAAAAAAGGCGTCGTTTGTCAAAGCCATTTTGGCGGAATCGACTGTCCATGAGCGGTCTTTGCTGATAATTTGACCATAATCGGCATCTTCGAATACCGACCAGTTCTTGGCGTAAATAAAGTCGGCGGCAATAAAAGCTTTTTTCTGGTCATACTCAATTTTGGCGCCCCGTACAAATTTCGGATCTAATTCGTAACCTTCCGGATGGCTTATCACAAAATCCACATTGGCTTCGTTCATGAAATCGGCAAATGAATTGGGTACGGCTTGCGGCAAAGCTCTCGGATGAGGCGCCCATGTCAACACCACTTTCGGGCGCTCCTTGGTTTTGAATTCTGCTATGGTAATCAAATCGGCGAAAGCTTGCAAGGGATGCGTAGTAGCCCCTTCCATACTGAAAACCGGCCGACCGGCATAACGAATAAACTGGTTGAGTATCTTTTCGCTGTAATCTTCTTGCTTGTTTTCGAATTGCGCGAAAGACCGGACGCCGATAATGTCACAATAGGAAGCCATTACAGGAATCGCTTCCAAAATATGCTCCGATTTATCGCCATCCATCACAACGCCACGCTCGGTTTCCAAACGCCATGCACCTTGGTTGACGTCTAAAACGATCACATTCATTCCCAAATTCATGGCCGCTTTTTGCGTACTCAATCTTGTACGCAAACTGGAATTGAAAAACACGGCCAAAAGGGTTTTGTTTTCTCCTAAAGCCTTGTAGGCAAAACGATTTTTCTTCACTTCAAACGCCTCTTTCAGGGCGGCGTCCAAATTCCCTAAATCTTTTACGGTTGTAAATACTCTCATACTTATATTTTATTTTCTAATCTGTCCTTTTCCTCTCACAATCCATTTATAGCTCGTCAGCTCTTCCAAAGCCATTGGGCCGCGCGCATGGAGTTTCTGCGTACTGATTCCGATTTCCGCTCCCAGACCGAACTGTGCGCCATCGGTAAAAGCCGTTGATACGTTTTCATACACGCAGGCGGCGTCTACTTTGTTCAGGAAGGATTCCACCGCGACCGGATTTTCCGAGATGATACATTCGCTGTGCCCGGAACTGTAACGGGCAATATGCGCCAGCGCCTCATCCAAGCAGGCAACCGTTTTGACGCTCATCTTATAATCCAAAAATTCCGTTCCGAAACTGTCTTCTCCGGCATGTTGCAATAAATCGGACTGATAAACGCCTGATAAATGCCGGTAAGCCTCATTATCGGCATAGATGATAACCTTGCTTTCCTGTAACAGACTGCAAAGATAAAATAAATCCTGTAATCTGCCCTCATGAATTATCAGACAATCCAAAGCATTGCAAACGCCGACCCGCCGCGTTTTGGCATTATTGATAAGCGTCCGGCCTATTTCTTTGTCCCCGTCTTTGTCGAAATAGGTATGGCAAATGCCCGCACCGGTTTCAATAACCGGAATTTTGGCATTTTTTCTGACAAAATCTATCAGGCCCCGGCTGCCGCGCGGAATAATCAAATCGACCCATCCTTCGGCGTGCAGCAAGGCGGTAGTCGCTTCCCTTTCAGTCGGCAACAAGGTACAACAAGCCGAGGGAACCTGATGTGCTTCCAAAACCTCCCGGATATTTTCCACAATGGCCGAATTAGAAAACGCCGCATCCGATCCGCCTTTCAGGATGCAGGCATTCCCGGATTTGAAACAGAGGGAAAAGACGTCCAGACCCACATTGGGGCGGGCTTCGTAAATGATGCCTATCAAACCGAACGGAACGCTGATTTTAGTAATCTTCATGCCATTGGGGCGAACAGTCTCTTTCAGCACCCGTCCCACAGGCGATGGTAATTCCGCTACGCTTCGCAAATCGGCAACTATCCCTTCGATACGTTCCGGCGTCAGCTTCAGTCTGTCGTATTTTGGATCGGCAGGAGACATACGGTCTAAATCCTTTTTGTTTTCGGAAAGGATGTAGTCCGTTTTTTCTATGATTTTCGCTCCGACAGAAAGCAATATTTCATTTATTTTCTCATCGGATAAAGCAACTAAAAAAGCGCCGGCTTCTTTTGCTTTTTCAAAATATTCGGAATAAAACGCCATAATCATCGCAATTTTTATGCAAAATTAATATATTTTCTCTGAAATAATTTTTATTTTAAAATATTTTGTTATTTTTGTGGCGTAAATGTATTACTAATTTTAGTTTTCGATAAAAATTGATTGCTAATTAGTGGGAATGCCGATGCCATTTTTAAGTAGGCGTATTTTTTTTTACAAATTAATTAATTTATTCATTATGAAAAGAAATTTCATTTTAAGAGGTTTTATGGTTGTTGCCTTGTGCCTGAGTTTTAGTTTTGGAACTTATGCGCAGGATGTTTTTAAAAAAGGTGACAAAGTTGTTAATCTGGGTATCGGACTTGGTACTTATGGTGGTTATTCCGGCTTTTCGAGTAGCTTTTTACCCATTTCCGGTTCGTTTGAATACGGGATTCTTGACAATCTGATCAATGGGAAAGCCGGCATCGGAGTAGGTGGCTACTTGGCTTATACTTCATGGAAAAATAAGGCAACTGATTGGACTGCCAGCGATTTTATTATCGGCGCGAGAGGTAGTTTTCACTATCAGTTTGTGGATAAATTAGATACCTATGTCGGCCTTATGCTTGGCTATGATATTTACAATTCTTCGTATTCAGGTAGTGATGGTAGCAGCAGTGTTTCATTTTCTACATTCCTCGGCGCAAGATATTATCTCACAGATAATATTGGCGTTTTTGCCGAACTTGGATATGGAGTAGCTGCCTTAGAATTAGGCGTTGCTTACAAATTCTAATTTTATATCCCTTTAAATCTAACTGTCCCAGACAATGTTTGGGGCAGTTTTTTTTTAGCTTGAAATTGTAATCTCTACTTTGCAATTCGGTGTATTTTGGTTGGCCGTGTGGATAAGTAGCGGGAGTCATTGCGGCCCGGATTCATTTTCGTTCGTTTTTATGGCAAGGCTGGAGCCTTGCTTTTAATCCGGCTTAGCGAAAGACGCTACGCCGAAGCGTGGGGCGGAGCGGAGACATCCGAAGATAAACGTTAATAATTCATTTTTACAATACGATCCCCGGATCGACGAAAGCTCTTTGCTTCCGTCGGCCTAAAAGC
>JAITNQ010000254.1 GCA_031290435.1 Candidatus Symbiothrix sp.
GAATAAGTTTTCAGATTCAATCTTGTTTTTTCATCTAATTCCGACAATTCTACAACATCCAATGTATTCAAATTGGGCGTAAACATAAAATAACTGCGTCGCCAAAAGACGAAGACAAGCACGAGCACAAGCAAAATAATACCCCTTACAATCATTTTCTTTTTTGTTAGTTTAAACTTGCTTAAATTCATAAAATTTTCAATTTATATAGTTATCATTCTATCCACTTGCGATTTGTCCCTGAAAAAAATGGACTCTCCTGTTTGGGTGATTGATGCAAAAATACTCATCCCGGACTCTAAAACAGATTTTTCGTCTTCTTTCAGACCCAATGCAACCGGAGCGCCATGAATCTTTATTTCCGCCGACGCCAAGTCACTATAGGCATAAGTTAGATGAGAAATATAGTGGGCTAAATGATCTCCGGTTACAGCTACACCTTCACCGGCCGACTTAAGATAATACCGCTCTGCCGGATATTGTTCATAATGGTTTTTCCATTTCTTATAGTTAGCATAAGCTTTGGCGTAATTTTGAACCAATTCCTTGTAAGTCGGTTTTCCCTTTTTAACGGAAAAAATATCCAAGATCCGTCCTTGGGGATAGGTAATATTTCCTGAATCATCTACCGTAAATGGGAATAAATTAGTCATATTGTTTGTGTTACAAGCATTGGCAATGCCCGAAATATCGCCCATACGCATAATCAGATCTCCCCTGTCATTGGCAAAGGTGAATTGAACCGCCCGTTTTTTTATGTCCTTCCAAGTCGAAAGGTTGAAAAAGGCAGAACTGTATTCATCTATACCCGTGCTTTTTTCCAATTTGTTGTGTTTGCCGGCAAACAAATGGCTCAACCAATTCAGCAAGGGTTTGTCTGCCAGCATCTCTTGCTTCTTTTGCAGGAAAGAAGTATATTCCGGGCCTGTTAATTTCAGGTTTTGGTGAACGGAAAGCATCACAATATTGAGCGCCATCTTTTTCCATCCCTGCTCCAAGAACCATGCCATAATCCCCTTGGCTACACCCAAGCCTTTGGCATTCCCCTGGCTATGCAAAACCAATGTGATGGGCACATATTCAGACGATTGCAACCACGGGATTTTTTTGATGTTTTTGTCGTATGCTTTCTTCCCGATAAGCGGGCTATTCTCTTTGGCCCAAGCATAGCCTTGACTGAATCCGCTGTCCATGCGGAACGTGGCTTCGGATTCCAGACCATGGGAGCCATTGATATAATACACATTGCCCCTGCTTTTGAAATATTCGGCATACACCAAAGAAAACCGGAACAGATTTTCTTTTTTATTCCAGTAATCCCAAAGACTGTGCTGTTTATTGTCCTTTCCGTCCCAAAATTGCCACCACTGCCCGGCTCTGTTTTTTTTATTAAAATCGGTTTCCTCGTTAGTGCTTTCTCCTTTTGTGTCAGAATCTTCTTTCGCACTTACTTCATCTTCGCTGTTAGCAACTTCTTTATACCGGTCTTCAGGGGCGTCCCATTGATCCATGTTCGCATTCCGGCCTCCATTGAACCCTTCGTCTCGTTCCGGCAATTTATCCATAATGGCATCGTAAATAGTAGAACCGAAATTGTCGAACCAATCGGAAATATACCCGTTAATAAAAATAATATGTCCTCTGAATTCAGGTTCCAAGCGCTCAAGATTTAAGGGCGTAGAACCGGTACCGACAAAACTCTTGTACGGCGTATGCACCCGAAGTGCGTCCGGTTGGAGGACTAACGGTGTATCTCTCTGTGGAAATACCCTAAGTGTTTGAATCGAATCAGGCATAACTTTATGGTTTTAATGTTTTTATTTCCGGGTTAAAATAGGGCGTTAGCGGTATCGTTGTGGATAGCTGTACCGGTAATGAAATTCCCGGCAACATCCCTGCTCTTTGGGTGTGATCGTCTATGGTGATCAATCCGCCTCTGGAACACATAATAAACGAATCATCCATCACGAATTTTTTTGTTCCCATCGTTACTTTTCTGCTGGTAACCATCCAGTTTTGTAAAACCGGCGTACACGGCGAAGAAGGCCATGAACAACTACAGGTAATAAAGTTTGGAAGTAACATTTTATCCATATCCGTAACTTTTAATTTACCTTGTATATATACTTTCCGCTGGGAAGTTACCTTTATCCGGGCCGGTGATGCACCGAATGTACATTTAAGTCTAGCTCCGTCCAAAACATATTTTCTATTCATCTTTTTCTATTTTTATTAATGTATAATGATCGGTTCGAGCATAAAAATCACCCATTTTCCCGCTGATAATCATTTCAGCATTCTTGACAGATGGTTTTTTTGAAATATCCATTTGATAAAAACCTTCACAAGAAAATTCATAATCCAAATCATGTTCCTTGGAATCAGGAGCTTCCAAAGCCAAGAAATTGTTGATTCCGGCAACATCCGTATGGTCTGTTTTCAAAAGGGTATCAAAAGCGATCCGCGCTTCTTTTTTTTCTTCATCAACATATTCCAACCATTTTCTTTGATCGACGTTTAATGTGATATATCCAAAATGTTTGCCCATCAATTTTGATGTAACTATTTTATCTTTTTGCGTATAAGAACGATAAATATCATTGAACAACCAATGAACAAAAACATCCGACAGGTATAAATGATCAAAATGCCGGTTAAATTCATCGTCTGCATTTTTTATAAAATCAACGACGTCATCTGTTACATAAAGAGTAGAAATATCCGTTTTTACTTTCTCCCAATTTTTAAGTATCTCTTCTTTATTGATTACTTTTAAGAAATTACCGTGTTTCCCTACAAGCAGTTGCAAATCATTGTTCATCATATATATCTTACCGAATATCCAATGCCATTTTTCATAATCATCTTCCCCTTTTCCATTAATAACAGGAGGAGATAGAGACAATGCACAAATGACCGCCTCTTCATTATATCTTTTCATTGTCCATTTAATTATCGATTCAATAAACAGCACACTTTCTTCCTTATTCAAACCGGATATGGTTTGCTGTATTTTTAGCAAATAGGTCTTTACTCCCTGTTCTAAATATAAAACAAAAGAATGATTAAATTTAGCCTCCTCATTCATAATCTATTCTCCATAATCAATTCTATCTTTACTTTGAATAGTAACCTTTCCTGTGCCATCGATTACTATTTCTCCTTGATTGGAGTGAACAGTTATTTCTTTAGCAACCTGTTCCATTTTATCCCCCGCAGTCAAGAGCGTTTTCCTGACAGATTTAGAAGTAATAGATTTTGCTTCCGTAACCAAATCTTTGTTGATAACCACTTGTTCATCTTTACCTACATTTCTTGTTTTATTTCCACTGACTTGTTCCAACCAATTTTCCTGAACATTTATTGTCATATCTTTTAGTACGTTGATATTCATATATTTGGAATTAAGCGTCAAAGTTTCGGGAGTTGTAATAGTGATATTTTTTTCTTTGGTATCCATAAAAAACATATTTCCATTTTTGTCTTTTACGGTAATTCCCCAATTCCCCTGTTCATTATCATTAAATTCTATTGTATGTCCGCTACGGGTAATAATGTTTTTGATATGATTCCCTTTTCCGCCACCCAGCTTCACGGCATTTGCTCCATGAAACATGCTGCCCATTACAAACGGTTGCGCCAATTGTTGCGGGTTGAGGAAACTGACCAATACGGAATCTTTCAGTTCGGGTATGAAAGAAAAGCCTCTTGAGGCCGGGCCTTTCCCGTAGCCATTGCCACCGGCGTCCAAGCTCATTACCGGGATCCATGATTCACAGACTTTTGTGTCGAAAGGAAATTTCACTACTACCCGTCCCAAGCC
>JAITNQ010000258.1 GCA_031290435.1 Candidatus Symbiothrix sp.
TTTCCGTACCGGATTATTTGTTGTTGAACCTGCCTAAAAATGACGGAAACGACACTGTATTTGTGGAGTATTGGACAACCTGTAGCGAATTGGCTAACGGCTTGCGTGCCGGGAAAACACTGATCCCCTCGTTTTCCGCACTCCTCAAGAAAGATTCCTGCTGCTTGCTGAACATGACCAGGGGCGGTCAGTCACCGGCGGACATAGCCGGTAGAGTAGATGCTTTCCGCTATGTGCTTACTACCCGTGACCAAATCATTACACATGAAGATGTTGAAAATTTCTGCCGCTTTGAACTGGGAAACAAGATTATCAAAATCAAGGTCTGTCACGGCGTGGCGGTAAGTCCGAAGCCCAAGGAAGGGCTTGTCCGTACCATTGACATACACTTGACGCCAAGTCCCGGATATGAGCGGATTGTGACGGATATACAGGGCGACTTGCTGATATCGCTACATCGCAAATCGCCCGATTCGTTCAATTACCGGGTTGTGATTAAAAACTAAAAACTAAAAGACATAATATTTATGAATCAGACAAAGGCATTACTGACCATTTTAAAATTAGGCGCCAAGCCGGTAGAATTTGTTTATTTAGAGCTTGACCAATGTTTTATGGATCATCACAGGGTGAAAATTTTGTTGGATCTGAAGCAGTTTGGAGAGGATATATTTGCTTCCCCGATGCAAAAGACGTCGCTCGTGAATGAAAAGGTGATTATTGATATTCAGGAAGGTGAGGACATGGTTAACGCCTACACTTTTTCAGGCATTATTACCGACATACAGATTGAGTTGGACAAGGGCAACCACGGCCTGATGTATGTTTATGCCGCTTCTCCCACGATACAATTAGAGCGGGGACGGATGATGCAGACCTTTTCGGACACTTATCTTTCCCTGATCGCGGAAGAGGTGACGAAAGGCCTCTGTTTTGAGACGCTCAGGAAGCCGAAATTCGACTCAATGATTAAATTTTCCATGCAATACAAGGAAACCGATTTTCAATACTTGAAACGCCTTGCCTATATGTATGGGGAGAAACTGTTCTATTCGGGCGAATATTTGGTTTTCGGGGAGCACAAGGAACTCCCGGTGGTGAAGGTAACCTACGATTTGGATTTAAGCGAGGTGAAATTTGAGACACGCTTGATCGCCAACACCTTCCAGCAGTATTACCTTGATGAAAAGAACAAAAAATCGCCTTACGAACACCCCTTGTCCAAGCCGGGGACATTTGCCGGAGCTGCGGGGGCCAAATCGAGCGAACTGAATATTATGCGGAAACCGGATTTGCCGATGGATGTTCCCGTTTTCGACGACGACAGCCTGAAAGCGTTGACGCAGGCGCGCAAAGAACGCGCATTTACCGATATGTTTCATGTGACGGGGCAAACCAAGCTATACAAGGTGCGTATCGGCGGTTTGCTTGAAATTAATTTCCACAACAAGATGAAAGTAGAAGACAGACCGGGCCGACTACGGGTTGTGCGCGTCAAACATGTTTTTGACGAATTGGGCAAATACCACAACGAATTTGACGCAGTGCCGGAGGAGTTTGGACGTATTCCTTACCCTGAAATGGATTTTCCGGTGGCACATGCGATTCCGGCTACGGTTGTAGCCAACGAAGACCCTGACGGATTGGGGAAAGTTCAGGTGAAATTTGATTTTGACGTGACGGATTGCGATTATTGGATGCCGCTGGCTACCTTGACAGCCGGTAGCCCTGTTGAAAATCGCGGATTTGTTTTTGTACCGGAATTATATGACAAGGTATTGGTATCCTTTTTTGAGGGCAATCCTGAGTTTCCGTTTATTATGGGTTCAATGTTTCATGGTAAAAATGGAGTAAATCAAGGTGGAGGAAAAGGGAATCATATCAAGACTATTCTTACCCGTAGTGGACATACGATAGAATTTAATGATAATGAACAGGGAAACTGGGGAATTACCGTAAAAGACAAAAATGACAATTGCATTCATTTTGACACAAATGGTAAAAGCATCCGTATATCTGCACCGGAAAAAATTTCAATCGTATCAAAAGACATCGAAATAATAGCCGAAAATCAATTGGTGCTCCATTCGGAAAAAGATACACAACAAACGGTAGGAACGGAATTTAATCAATCTGTCGGCGGTGATACAAGCCTTGCATTTGGGAAAAATCTTAAAACTTCCGTCGATTCCGCTATGGAACTCACAATTAAAAAAGATGCGGAAGTGACCATAAACGGCGGACTGGTAGAAATGGTGGATGAAGATATCAAAATATCATCAAGCGGCAGTATGGAAGTGCAGTCCCAATCGGATATGACCTTAAAGAGTGGTTCTAATGTTTATATTGCAGAATAATATTATGTATCAATTCCGCACATTAACAAGTCTCTATTCTGTTGCCGTCACTTATCGTTTACCCGATTATACGGAACAGAGATATGACAGTAAAATCGTTGTAAAAGCACAACGAAAGAAGGAAAAGTATCTGTTTACCTTGGAAGAACGTTTCGGCATACAGCTAAACAACGAAGCGCCTCAAAAGGTAATGGACCGTTTAATGACACAGTTAGGCAATAGCCTGTATCCGATAGAATTATATGTAAGTGAAAGAGGAGAATTATTAGCTGTTCCCAATTTTGAACAAATTAAAAATGTTTGGTTAAAAACGGCAAAGGAATTATTACGACAAAATAAGACACTGGAATTTAAGAATTACTTAGAAGCAGCACAAATGAACCTGTCGGATGAACAAAAGTTTTTGAAAGTATTACCCAAAGATAACTTTATCCAACTTTTTTTCAAAGATTATGCAGAGAATAAGGTAGAGTTGGCATTTGTGAATTTTCCATTTCAAAACAGGAAAACGAATTACTATGTCCGAAAAATACCGAATATTCATAACTCCTATGCATTGTTTCCTGCTTTCAAAGAAGCCGGCATACAAGAAACAGGCGGAAAATTATTTTGCCGGAAGAATAGAACTTGTGGGGAACCGTTTACGATAGAGGCAAATATTCATTTAATAACTTCCGATGCGGATTTATATCAGAAAAGGGTCTTGATAGAGGCCGGTGAAAATGAGCATAAAGTCAAAACAGGTATATTTTTTTAAAAGATAATATGATGGGTGAAAAATTTGTTGTTGAAAATGCAATATGTATTTGTAAATTCGGAACTACTCCCGGATTTCTCAAAATAACCGACCAGCAGTTCGTCCATATTAACGGAAAAAAACTGGTAGCTACAACCATGAATCTGGGCAATGTATTGCAACCACCCGGATTTACTGTATGTAAAGTGGTTCCTTCCTCTCCAAAGCCTTGTACTCCGGCAGTAATCCGATGGAGCGGCGCTTTCGAGAAAGTGAAAATAAACCGTATCGCCGCTATCCTGACCGATAAAAGCAAGGGTACTTGCGCCGCTGGATGTCCCGATTGTATTGAATTTACCACTCCCGGACAAATAGCAATACCGGGAGCGATGCAAATGAAAGAGGCATCGAATGTGTTTCAGGGAGATATGGACCCGATAGGCGAATCGTTGGCGCTGAATGAATATCAGATAGGAAGTTTAACAAAAATAAGCATGAATAAGTTATGACAGCGCTCAATATAACCGGCGTGAATATTCTTTCGAATAGCGGACAAGCAACGATAACAGCAGAATCCGATACAAAGTTTGAATTTGTGTTTGACAGGAATTTATTACCTGAAGATTCTCCTGAGATACGGATTCATCTGTATGAACCCGTTTTTGAAATGGATTATTATCTGCCTGATGATATTACCGTAACGATTCAGGCAACGGCGAAGTCAAGTAACAAATACGGATTTGTATTGCGATTTCCGGAAGAGTTGGCGGGCGCTAAAATTGTTATGAATTTTTACATGAAGTTCTCTCCGCTTGAAAATTATGCCAAATACGGGACATTGACTGCTACCGCCGCATCACCTGACCCTGTATCCAGAACGGTAACCATCAAGAGTAGCATTTCCGGTGCACCTAAAATAGAGGATGTATATTGGGGGATAGACGAGGATATAAAGTTTGGAACGATTGCCGCGAAAAGAACTGCAACGATACATAAAAACGAAATAGCCTATCTGCATATACACACAAGGGGCTTGTATGGAAAGTATATAAATTATAGAATACCATATAAGAATGGCACAAATGAAGGCGCTTTTGGAAACCGGATTCAGCTTAAGAACAATACAATAGTAAATAATTTCTCTATTTCAGCTAATTTAGCCGGATTACAAAACATAAATAGTAATACGGGAATTGCAGCAAATAAAATAATAGGTCAAGCAACGAAGAAAGAAAACGCTCCGTTCTATCTTTCCGATTATGTAGGTTCTACAGAATTACCTTTAGACTTGGCAACAGATGGCCAGATTATTCCCGTAACAACACCTGTAATTGCAAGTACAGGTAGAGATATAATTCTTCCTTTGGGAAGCAACGCCCAATGCAGGGTGGAGTTCAGACCCGACACGGGTTACAAGGGAAATTTCGGATTTTCGTGGTACAGAAAGGGAGATTTAGCCGCTTATGGCGTAGTTCCGGTTCACAGCAGTCCTGAATCAAACAGAAGTAACATAACGGTTCAAAGAAATCTTCCTTGCAACGATCAGCCGTTTTCTGCTGTTATGGGACGGCATTACGATACGCCAAAACCATCAACAGCTACCGAACGAACCACCGGTGCAGTAGTACAAAACGGGAACGATGCAAGTCATTTTTTTGATCCGGATTCGGAAATGGCAGAAAACCACAAACTCGATTATCGTAAACTATCATTATCCTTTTTACCACAGACAGAAGAATACTTGGTTCCTGTGATGACTTTGCGGAAAGATGAAGAAGCCCAATTGCGGCTCTTTATCGAAGCAAAAAAGAAAGTCTGGAAGTTGGAATTCGAATTCGATAACCCGTCGGCCATAGCCGACGGATACCTGACCATAACGCCTTCGAAGATAAACGACATTCCGGTTATGCCTTTTGGTATTTCGCCGCACCATATCCAAATAAAATGCCTGAAAACGTTTTCCAAGGACTTGCTGCTGCGTGTAAAAGCCTACCCTGTTACGAACATCGGGGTGTTCGATCCTTTGCCGGATATTGCCGGAGTTGTGCGCCTGTTGCCTAATGATATTTCGCACCAACGCAATATTAAGGTGGTGTTCTTTAATGTGAGAACGAAATTAAATGGAATAAAGCAACTTGATGGAATACTTTCTGGAAGTACAACAGAGCGTGACAATTTATTTAAATTTTTAGGACAGGCATATATCAATGTGGATTTAGCGCCGATAGTGGATATTGATTTAGTGGATAGTGTCACTAATCAAACCGCCCCAGAGTATGTAAACTGTACGAAAACAGAAACCGCTAAAATCGTTTTGGATTATGCAAAATGTAATGAATTAAAAACATTTCTGTTAAGTAAAATTTCTTCCGATTATGATAATTATTATAAGATTTTTTTCACAGAAGATTCATGTCATGGAGGTGATCCTCCCTCTTTTAAAGGAGGCTTTTCGTTGGGTGAAAAATTTACCATCTGTTTTCATGCCTCACAAGCACGAGATTTTTATGCCACTCATGAATTGGGTCATGCGCTTGGATTGCCTCATACTTTCGATGGCAGTACTTCTCGTGCAAAGTATGTTTATCAAGAATGTATGACGGACAATATTATGGATTATGCACATCTTATTGGAGTTGATTTACAAAGTTTTTTTCATTGGCAATGGAGAGCAATGAATAATAAGTTATAAGTTATGAAAAAAATATTTTTAATTATTATATTAACAAGTTTAGTTCTGAATATTCACGGACAAACAAAAAATGATACAATTATGATAGAAAAGTATGATTATGAAGCAACAGAGAATGGGACCAAGAGTGTTTCATTGCAAAAAGGAGAGTGGATAATAGATATATATCGTATGCCGAATGGCTATCAGAATGAGTTTGCACCTGCAAAAGATTTTTACATGATACAAAAACAATACCATCCGAATGGGGCAATCAAATTTAAATGTAAATTCTTGGGAAATGTACTGTTCGGGAAACGTGAATATTACGACGAAAGCGGAAAATTGATAGAATCAATAGATGAAGATGCCAAGTTCGGGAAGATAAAGCCTCAGGATATTGTAGTTTTTTTAAATGAGCAGGGCATAATAAATAAGGAAACAGGAGAAACTGTCTTTTCAAAAAGTCCAATGAAAACAGATGGCAGCATGTATCGGCAAATAGGGGGAAAATTAGATATACGAATAAGCAAAAAAGAAGATATGATTTCTGAAGAAAATGTAAAAATAAGAAAACGATTAGGAT
>JAITNQ010000263.1 GCA_031290435.1 Candidatus Symbiothrix sp.
ACACGGATTCAATCTCGCTGATAACATTAGCTTCATATTGGAGTTTGGTATTTTTGTCGGATTCAAAATCAATGATGCCGTTTTCCCTGTTGTACAAAATTACATTATACGTTTCTTTATCAACGTTCAAACCAACAAGAATCCTGATTTTATCAATCTTCTCGAATGAATCGTATAATTGATAAAATCCGCTCAACCGGAAATAGCCGACCAGAACGTCAAAATATTTTGATTCTCTCAAAGTAGCCTTGAACCGTTCTAATAGAGTCAAACCGTCTTCATTCGTGAAAAACCGTGTATCTGTTGTCATAAAAACTTTCTTGAAATTGTCGTACAAAAGTAGTAAATAATTGTGACAATGTTAATCTATCCAAAATCAATTGATTAAAAATCAAATAAATACACAAATACTATTCTGTACTGATTCATTGGTAAGTAGCCAATGTTGCACTTGAAGAAGGCGAATACAGCTACATCGTAACCAAAGAAGGAGAGAAAAATATTTATGAAAGATATTTGATTATCAGTGATTTACTGTTTTTTTGTTCGCCGAACCAATAGACGAATTAACGGTTATCGGATTTACGTATGAAATCCGCAGGTAAAAGTTGCACCAAGAGGGATGAACATAACACAAATTAATTTTGTAAAAATACCATTAATAGGGTATTTTTTACAAATCATAAACCCCTAACTTTGTCCCGTCAAGAACAATAAGAGTATTAACAAACAAGTATCCCTCTCTTCCGACGCCAAATGGTATTGAGGGATACTTCACACTAAAATTTATTTTAGGCATGACAAATTTATTTATTTATTTTGGAAAACACAAACGATTTCCGGTTATTTTTTTTGCTTTGTTTGGATTATTGATTTTTTCATCACCGGTATTTGCCCAGCAAAATACTACAATACATGGCAAAGTGATTGATGAACGCACCGAAGAAGCGATCATTGGCGCCAATATTTCGCTCAAAAGCGAGAAGGGCAATCAGGGTATATCCAGTGATACAAATGGTAATTTCGAATTGAAAATTTCATCATTACCGGCAACCATTGTGGTTCGTTATCTGGGGTATAAATCGCAGGAAATCGACATCTACGAAAAGACGGAAGAAAGAATAAACATTCCGATTTCGGAAGACTTCAACCGACTGAATGAAGTGGTGGTAGTCGGCTATCAACAAGCGAAAAAAGGTGCAATTACCTCAGCTGTATCCACGATCAAGGCAGATTTGACAGTCAATGTGCCTTCCCCAAGTATCGTAGAGAAGTTACAGGGCGCCGTTCCCGGCTTGCTGATAGCACGGAATACGGGAGCGCCGGGGGCAGCTTCGTTTATCAGGTTACGTGGTGCAAGCTCGCTGGGGGGTGGAGGTCCCCTCTATATTATTGATGGTATTGCTACTACGGGAAGTTCTCAGCAGATCAGTCAAGATCAGTCGGCTGATGCCTTAGCGGAATTTAATCCCGAAGATATTGAGACTGTAACCGTATTGAAAGATGCAGGCGCCACTGCAGCATACGGAGCGCGGGGAGCCAATGGGGTTATCCTTATTACAACCAAGCGCGGAACACGTAATTCGCAGACGCGTGTGAATTTCAAGGCGGAAGTCGGATTGTCGAAGTCGGACAATCTTTGGCCGCTCACCACCGGCCCCGAACATGCCGAAATCGTTAACGAGGCATACAAGAACGATGGGAAATGGGATCAAAGACCTTTCAAACCTGTAAGTGAGGGCGGTATTGGTCTTCCGGAAGAACAAGGCACCTACGACCGTATATCCGACGTGTTCCGTACCGCCTTTCAACATACTTATAACCTCTCTGTTTCCGGTGGCGATACCAAGACGAACTTCTATATCGGCGGCGATTATACTTTTCAGGAGGCCACTTTGAAGTTGGATGATTTTAAACGCTATGGTCTGCGTATCAACTTAGATCATTCCATTACGAACAGGTTGAAGATAGGGACAAGCAACGCTATCTCGGCCAATCACCGTACCAATGTAAAAGTGGGTGACGGCCCTTCCGGTTTCTTTCAAGCTTCTTTGCATACGCCGACTTTTCTACCTATATATAAAGAAGACGGAAGTTTCAATGCAGCGGGAGCTTTCAACAATCATATCGCTATATTAGAGAATTGGGATGGAGGGTCTGAAGGTTTCCGTGTAACGAATAATTTTTACGCAAAATTGGATGTTTCCGATTACCTTTCATTCAAATCTTCGTGGAGTAACGACCGTAACAGCGGACACGACACCTACTATTACAGTCCGTTACTCAGTCAGGGATATCCTGATGGCGCAGCAGACGATGTAGTAGGTATCTCCAACCGTTTCTCAACAGAACAAACATTCAATTACCTGCAATCTCTCAACGACCATACCATATCGGCTTATGTCGGCTATGCTTACCTGAAAACGACAAGTGAAAGCGTAAGTGTTTCCGGTAAAGGTTTTGCCAGCGACGCTTTCAAACGGGTAGCTTCCTCGGCCACACAGACCGGCTCTGCCAGCGGTTCCGGTTCCGGCCTTATCTCTTATTTTGGCGGGGTCAATTATTCTTATGCCAACCGCTATAGTGTAGATGCTACCGTGCGCAGGGACGCGTCTTCTCAGTTGGGAGCCGACAATCGAGCAGGTTATTTTCCTTCTGTGGGCGTGAGTTGGAATCCCATCAACGAGGCATTTTTTTCCAAGTCGAAGGTTGTCAATGATTTGCGGCTGAAAGGAAGCTACGGTATAGTAGGCAATATTTCCGGAGGAAACGCCCATCTGGGCTTGTGGAGCGGTGGAAGCACTTACGACGGTCAATCCGGTTTGGCTCCTTCTCAGTTGGCAAACCCGGCGCTGAAATGGGAATCAACCCGGCAGTGGAACATTGGGATCAATACCGCCTTGCTGAAAAATCGTTTGGAACTGGAATTAAACTACTATGACAAGTTTACATACGACTTGCTTTTAGCGGAATCGCTTCCCGGAAAAACCGGATTTAGCTCTGTAACCAAAAATTCAGGCGAGATAAGCAACAAGGGGTATGAATTTTCCCTTACTTCATGGAATATCAAGCAGAAAAAAATTTCGTGGAGAACTATTTTCACAGCTTCCCGTAACATCAACAAGATTGTCAAACTTCCTGTTGAACAGTTGAATGCAAGCTACGGATCTATTGCAAGGGAAGGATATTCCCTCCATTCTTTCTACTTGTTTGACTATAGAGGCGTTGATCCTGCAACCGGTGACGCCGTTTATGACGATTGGTCAGGGCCGGACGGAATACCCGACGGGAAAATTACGGACGACGACAAGAAGATATTCGGAAATGCATGGCCTCTTGTAGAAGGCTTATTGAAAAACACGCTGACTTATAAAGACTTTTCGTTGGACTTCAGTTTCTACTACAAATATAAATATCAAGTATTCAACTACACCCGGTCATTCCTTGAATCCGGCGGTACGCGGACACTTAGCCGTACGATACAAAAAAGTTCCGTCAATTATTGGAAAGAAGAAAATAAAGATACTTATAAGGTAAACAGCGAAGGTCTTATCACAGAAGTACTGCCTCGCCCGAAATCCATAAAAAATCCGGATGGTTCCACAAACTACGAACAACGGTCAACCCGGAACTTGGAAGATGGTTCTTTTATCCGCTTACAGAACCTGACTTTTACTTACACGATTCCTCGTGCATTGACTTCCCATTTGCGTATTCAGAAGGCGAATCTCCATGTAACCGGTTCAAATCTTTTGTTGCTGAGCAAATATACGGGACCTGATCCTGAAGTCAACGCGGGAAGTGGTATCGTGCAAGGACTTGACTTCGGTACGCCGCCCCATCCTAAAAGTGTATTATTCGGAATAGACGTAACTTTTTAACTTGTATAAAATCAACAGAGGTGAAAAAGTATATTAAAAATATAAAAGTAACAAAAATGAAAAAATATATAAATAGTAAAGTGGTTTATGCGTTGCTCTTCGCTATCTTGTTTGTGTCCTGCGAAGACCGTTTATTGGATTTTCCTCCACAAACGCAAATTCAAGACGGAGACATTATTATCAGTCAATCTTCTGCGGAAATGGCGCTTACAGGTGTTTATTCCACTATTAGCGGTATTTCGGGCACCGCCATTCTAACGTTTGAAACAGCCGCTGACAATGTGATTATGAATAGTTTGCGGACAGTGGTTGTTCCGACTTTGAGAGCCGACGGAGGTGTTACCGGTGGCGCCGACCGTACCGATGGCGGCGGATACGGCAGTAAGTACACGACCATCAATCGTGCCAACCACGTCATTACTGCCACAACCGGCTTGGATGACGGTTTGTTTTTGTCAGGAAGCAAGAACAAAATACTCGGTGAAGCACACACGCTCCGTGCATTCGCTTACTTTGACTTGGCG
Organism: Candidatus Symbiothrix sp.; assembly: GCA_031290435.1. Taxonomy (GTDB): domain Bacteria; phylum Bacteroidota; class Bacteroidia; order Bacteroidales; family Azobacteroidaceae; genus Azobacteroides. The sequence continues at coordinate 4,406 of JAITNQ010000263.1, forward strand.
CGTACCTACGGAAATGTGCCCATCGTCTTGACGCCATCCACTGCCACCAACCAATTGGGTATAAAGAAAAGTCCCAAAGCAGATGTTCTCAAGCAGGTAGAAAGTGATTTGGACATAGCGGAAAGCAAATTGATCAACACCGGTTGGAATACGAACAAGGGCAGAGTGTCCATCTGGGCGGTCTATGCCTTTAAGGCTCGCCTCTACCTCTATCAGGAACGTTGGGCGGATGCAGAAACGTATGCATCCAAACTGATAGACAACGCAGACCTGAAATTGACGAATTTGGTAGCCGGTGATAACTGGTTTGAAACGCGTTTCTCTTCCGAATGTATCTATGAAGTAGCTCGTAGTACCAGTGAGGGCAATCCGATCCGTACAAACTTTGCCACATCTGCTGAAGGTGGAATCCTCGACTATATCGCCAATCCCGTCTTGGCCGACTTGCTGAACGATCCGAATATCGGTGGAAAAAGAGCTATTTATGTCAAATATGAACCCTCTGTAACGGCATGGCTGATCCGTATCTATAATAAATCCGACCGTTCGTCCTCAATTTTCCTCTTCCGTTTGGCCGAACAATATTTGATACGTGCGGAAGCCCGGTTGAATAAATCGACCGCCGACATACAGGGTGCGATAGCCGACATCAACAAAATTAAGGAAAGAGCCGATGTACCCTTGCTCGACGCACAGAATCCGTTAAGTAAAGACGCATTGCTATTAGTTATAGAAGATGAAAACCGCTACGAATTTGCCTTTGAAGGACACCGTTATCCCGACATTATTCGTACAGGACGTGCAGGAGATGTGTTTGGCGCTGAAAATCCGGTGTATAAAGACCCTCGTTACTGGGTAGTTCCCATTCCAACGAGTGAATTGAAAGACGATCCTGACTTGGAACAAAACGGCGATGGCGCTTATTAATATAAAAAACAGGTATATAATGAAAAAAACAATCATATCCCTTGTCGTGCTGATTTGCGTCACTCACTTGAATGCACAGAAAGCAGATAAATTCACAAAAGAAAAGGTAGCCATCGACTACATCAACCATTCGTTCGGTATTTACGACAAAATCCAGAAATCAATATGGGCCACGCCCGAATTGGGATTTCTGGAAGAAAAAAGCAGCGCCGTTCATCAAAAGCATTTAACGGAAAACGGTTTCCAAGTCGAAAAAGGCGTTGCCGGAATGCCCACTGCATTTATAGCAACCTACGGCAGCGGTTCCCCTGTAATTGGTATTTTAGCTGAATTTGACGCTCTCAGCGGACTTTCGCAAGATACTGTTCCCTATCGGAAAGCATTGATTGAAGGCGGAAACGGACATGGTTGCGGTCATCAACTTTTAGGAACAGGTTCGGTAGCCGGCGCTGTCGCTATAAAAAAGTGGCTGGAAGCCAGCCATACCAAAGGAACAATAAAAGTATTCGGCACTCCGGCAGAAGAAGGCGGAGGAGGCAAAGTATTTTTTGCACAAGCAGGATTGTTTAACGGAATAGATATCGTGCTTGATTGGCATCCTTCCGATAGAAATGCAGTAAACACAAAAACCTCGTTAGCCCGAATCAGTATAACATACCATTTTACAGGGAAAGCGGCTCACGCCGCCGGAAATCCTGAAAAAGGACGCTCGGCTTTAGACGGAGTTGAAGCTATGAATCAGATGGTAAACGCTTTACGAGAACATATTCCTTCCGATGCTCGCATTCATTATGTGATTACCAATGGAGGAGGCCTATCTCCGAATGTAGTGCCTGCTGAAGCAGAAGTATCCTATTATGTTCGGGCAAAAAATATCGAAGAATTATTCGATATCCTTACCCGTGTGGACAATGCAGCCGATGGAGCGGCTTTAGGTACGGGAACACAAGTGATCAAAAACCGATTAGGCGGCGCTATTTATCCGGTTTTGTTAAATAAGCCCTTCACTAAACTGATTCAGAAAAATTTGGAACGGATAGGCGGTATTGAATGGAATGAACAAGAATTAGCATTTGCTAAGGAAATTGCCAATTCCACCAATACCCAACCGGAAGAATTAGAGAAAGTGAAAACGGTAGAACCTTATAACGAAAGTACATTCGGACAGATATTACCCAGTTCCACCGATGTAGCTGATGTTAGTTGGAATGTCCCGGTCGGATCATTCGGCACAGTCACGTTTATTCCCGGATCACCGGGTCATTCATGGCAAAATGTGGCGGCAGGAGGAACGACAATCGGAACAAAAGGAGTGCTCGCCGCTGCTAAAGTTTTCGCGTTAACTGCTATTGATTTATTTACTACGCCTGCTTTACTTGAATCAATTAAAGCCGAATTCAATAACTTGCGGGGAAAAGATTACAAATATACACCCATTGTGCCTGATAAAGGTCCTGAACTGGATTATCGAATTAAAAAATAAAACAAAATGAAAAAGAACTATTTTCTTCTATTGTTTGCACTGCTGTTCAGTATAAACATGGCCGCCGCTCCCATATCGGAACCGAAGTTCGGTCAGTACACGGTCGGAGACGACTATTTTCTTGCCAATTACGTCCAACTACTTGAGTATTGGGGCAAATTGGAAAAAGAATCTGACCGCCTCAAGCTCGTCGAAATTGGCACTACGCCTGAAGGCCGGTCGATGAAGATGGCTATCATCACCTCGCCGGAGAATCATAAAAACCGGAAACGCTATCAGGAGATTTCCGTCAAGCTCGCCAAAGCCGAAGGTCTGACGGACGACGAGGCGCACGCGCTCGCTTCCGAAGGAAAAGCAGTCGTCTGGATTGACGCTGGACTGCACGCTACGGAAGCCATCAATTCTCAAGCGCTTTTCATTCAGGCATACGACCTTTTAAGCCGCAACGATGAGGAAACCAAACGCATCCTCGACAATGTCATCCTGCTTTTGGTTCCGGCAAATCCCGATGGGATGGACCTCGTTTCGGACTGGTACATGCGCGAAAGCGACCCTGAAAAACGCAACTTGTCGATACCTCGACTTTATCAGAAGTATGTCGGACACGATAATAATCGGGATTCCTATATTGCCAACCAGTTGGAAACGGAAATCATCAACCGGCAGATGTATATTGAGTGGATTCCGCAAATCATGTACAATCAGCATCAGAGCGGCCCTGCCGGAACGGTGCTGTTTATGGCCCCTTTCCGCGATCCGTTCAATTACAACCACGACCCGCTGGTGCCTATCGGTATCGACCTCGTCGGATCGGCTGTCCACAACCGTTTTTTGGCTGAGGGAAAGGCAGGGGCGGTGATGCGCAACGCAGCTTCGTATTCCACTTGGTTCAATGGCGGCGACCGGACAACGGTAGGATTTCATAACCAAATCGGATTGTTGTCCGAAATCATCGGCAGCCCCACTCCCTCAAATATTCCGCTTATTCCTTCCAAATTGCTTCCAAACGGCGACCAACCCTTGCCCATCGGACCGAAGCAAACATGGCATCAGCTACAGAGCATCGAATATATTATTTCGGCCGACCGCGCCATTCTTGATATTGCGGCAAAAATGCGGGAAGATTTCCTGTACCGTATTTATCGTATGGGCAAAAACTCCATCGAACGAGGCAGTCAGGATTACTGGACTTTGACGCCCAAACGGATAGCGGAATTGGAAGCCAATATTGCGAAGTCTCAGGATGAACAGCGGAGGAATGCCTCAAATGCCCAACCGTCTTTTGAGGGTCGCGGACGTGGTCAGGGTATTTCGATTGAGTTTTGGGATAAACTGCATACGCCCGAAACCCGCGATCCGCGCGGCTATATTATCCCTTCCGACCAAGCGGATTTCCTGACAGCTACCAAATTTGTCAATGCACTTCTGAAAGCCGGCGTGGATGTACACCGTGCTACGAAAGATTTTCAGATTGCAGGAAAAACCTATCCGGCCAATTCTTATGTGGTAAAAGCCGCACAGGCATTTCGTCCGCATCTGCGCGACATGTTCGAGCCGCAAGACCATCCGAATGATTTTCAGTACCCCGGCGGCCCTCCAAAACCGCCTTATGACCTTGCCGGTTATACCCTGGCGTTTCAGATGGATGTGAAGTTTGACCGCATTTTAGACGGTTTCGACGGACCGTTTGAAAAAATTACGGGCTTGTTGAAACCGCCTGCCGGAAAAATAACGGAAACCTCAAAACCTGTAGGTTATCTGCTCAGCCATCAGGTAAACGATGCTTTTATCGGCACTACCCGATTGCTTGCAGCCGGAGAAAACGTTTATTGGCTCACTGCGCCGCTTACGACCAATGGTAAAACTTATCCGATTGGCACCATCTATATCCCGGCCAAATCATCGACATCCGCTCTGTTGCAGAAGTTAGCTGCTGAAGTAGGACTGAGTTTCGACGCTATTTCGTCCAAACCTCAGGGCGACGCTTTGAAATTGCGTCCCGTCCGGGTAGCATTGTGGGACAGGTACGGCGGCTCTATGGATTCCGGTTGGATTCGCTGGCTGTTCGAACAGCAGTTCCTGTTTCCTTTCGAGGTGGTCTATGCCTCTACTTTGGATGCCGGAAAGTTGCGCGACAAATACGATGTGCTGATTTTGCCTCCGGGTGCGTTTCCGCAAAGAAGTACTGAAGGACAAGGATTCCGCGGGTTCGCCGAGCCGGAGAATATTCCCGCCGAATTTAAAAATCGTGTCGGAAACGTTAGCTTGGATAAAACCGCGCCACAGTTGCGCCGGTTTGTCGAAGAAGGCGGCGTAGTGCTGACGATAGGAAGCGCTACCGGTTTCAGCAAGTATCTTGATCTGCCTGTTGCAGATGCACTTGCGGAAATCAATCCGGACGGTTCCGAAAAGAAATTTTCCTCGGATAAATTCTACATACCCGGAGCAATTGTACGCGTGAAAGTGGACAACAGTACGCCCATTGCTTACGGCGTTTCTGAAGACCTTGATATAATGTTTCGGAACAATCCCGTATTCCGCCTGCTGCCCGAAGCAAAGCAAAAGGGGGTGAATGCCGTCGCATGGTTTTCCGGTACGGAATCCCTGCGTAGCGGATGGGCTTGGGGGCAGCATTACCTTAACGGCGGCGCTGCAATTGTCGAAGCATCTGTTGGTAAAGGAAAGGTCTTCCTTTTCGGGCCTGAAATAACCTTCCGCGCACAGCCGCACGGTTCTTTCAAGTTTTTATTCAATGGGATTTATTATGCAGGCGCTACATCTGTAAAATTACCGTAGTTATTTTTATACGAGAGTGTGTCAAAAGTTTTTTTTACCGCAAAGTTTGCAAAGAACCGCGAAGAGACAATATAAAATAATCTAATAATCATTATAATAAATGGCAATTAATATGACTAACAGCCTGTTATCGCACTTGAAATGTGTGGAATGCGGAAAAATTCATGCCGCAGACAAGCTAAACACGGTGTGCGAAAACGAAGCATGTAAGGCAATTTTATCGGCTCAATACGACTTCGGTTCCAACACGCTTACAAAAGCGGAATTAAAGAATCGTCCCGCATCCCTGTGGCGGTACAAAGAATTTTTACCTGTACTCGACGAAAAGAATATTGTCACATTGGGCGAAGGCTTTACACCGGTGCTGCCGCTACTGAATCTTCACGCATACACCGGCGGTAAAAATGTTTTACTCAAAGACGAATCGAACAATCCAACAGGATCTTTTAAGGCAAGAGGATTGAGTGTAGCCGTATCCAAGGCAAAAGAATCAGGAATCAAAACCTTTGTTATCCCTACCGCCGGCAACGCCGGCGGCGCCTTGGCGGCGTACGCCGCGCGAGCAGGATTGAAAGCCCACATATTTATGCCCGCACTTACGCCGACGGCTTTCAAGCAGGAAGCTCGCCTGTTCGGTGCAGAAGTGACGGAAGTCGACGGAAATATCAGCGACTGCGGAAAACGCGCCAATGCACAAGCCGCCGAAAACGGATGGTTCGATGTCTCCACCCTGAAAGAACCTTACCGATTGGAAGGTAAAAAGACGATGGGTTACGAAATCGCCGAGCAACTCGACTGGACGGTTCCCGACGTCATATTATACCCGACGGGAGGCGGAACAGGTATCATCGGTATCTGGAAAGCCTTCGAAGAACTGGAACAATTGGGCTGGATAGGAAACAAACGTCCACGGATGGTTGCCGTACAAAGTGAAAGTTGTGACGGCATACATACGGCATTTCAGCAGAACGAGACCCAGTCTACCTTTAAAGACAAAGGTTTCACCGTTGCCAACGGATTGCGGGTTCCCAAACCATACGCCGACAAAGTAATATTGCGGGTTCTTCGGGAAAGCAAGGGCAATTCGGTGAGCGTCAATGACAAAGATATACTATCAGCCTTGCGCGAGTTGGCTGCTCACGAAGGATTGCTGGTTGCTCCCGAAGGAGCTGCCCTTTGGCATGCTTACAAGGTCTTGAGCCGGTCCGGATGGATAAAGGACGGAGAAACCGTGCTGTTGCTGAATACAGGCAGCGGTTACAAATATTTAGACAATATCGTCTGAATGAAATTGCATTGGCAAATACTGACAGCCTTGGTTCTCGGCATTGTCTGCGGCATCCTGACGCCCGGAATAAATCCTTACACCGCATGGATGGGAGAATTGTTTATGAACCTGTTGAGCATGTTGATGGTTCCCATTATCCTTTTCTCCATCGTAACAAGCATTACAAGCATTTATGATTCGGGCTACCAATTGAAAAGACTGGGAATCAAGACATTTGGATACTACATTGTGACCATGGTTATCGCCATTTTAACCGGCTTCTTTTTAGTCAATCTCATCCAACCGGGACATGCAGTGGACATGGGCAGTAATGCCATTGTACAGGCCAACTTCGAACAATCTTCCGTAAAGGATATTGTCATGGGGTTTGTGCCGAAAAATATCTTTGAAGCTTTTTCAAAAAACAGCACGATACCTGTCATCCTGATTGCTTTTTTAATCGGTTTGAGCATTCCGAAAATATCTCAGGAAGGACAACAGGCGCTGAACGGTTTTTTCAAGGGCGGATTGGAAATTACTTTGCGCATCACCCGGTTAATCATCCGACTATCACCCATCGGCATTTTTGCCATTGTCGTAAAGCAATTCGGCGCGAATACCGGTTTCCCTGCCCTGTTGCAAGTGATGTTGCTGTATGTATTGACTGTCTTGGCAGGGCTTTTCATCCACACTTTCGTGTGGCTTCCCTTGATTTTGCGGTTCGGATTTCACGTAAATCCGGCAAAACACCTCAAAAACATGACAACGCCTTTACTTACCGCTTTTTCTACGGCATCTTCAGGCGCTACGATCCCATTGACTTTGTATGCCGTAGAACATAAAAACGGCGTTTCTTCCGGAATATGCAACTTCACCATCCCTTTGGGTGCAACCATCAATATGAATGGAGCCGCTTTACTGGAATGTGTAGCGGTTATCTGTATTGCGCAAGCCTATGGTGTGGAACTTTCCATTCTTCAACAAATGTTGATTGTTGTCACTTCGCTTCTCTGCGCCATCGGGTCGGCCGGGATACCCATGGCGGCATTGGTCATGATGGCGCTGATACTCAATGTAGTTGGACTTCCTTTGGAAGGTATCGGATTGGTAGTCGGCGTAGACAGGATACTTGATATGGCGCGTACTGCCGTTAACGTATACGGCGACACTTGCGTGGCTGTCATGGTCGCCAAATCGGAAGGTGAGAGATTAACTATTGATCTATAAGTTTTTAGGCCGGTCGGGCAATTATGCTCATGGGAATGTCCGGTTATCAAGTTACCGGATGGATCGCGTGGCAACACACATGGCTTAAACCTAATAACAGAAAAATTGAAAAAATTTTCTTTGGATTTTGTTGAAAAATGGATTGATTTTTAAAAATAGAATAAAAGATGGGAAAATATCCACTTTTTTTGCGGAAGAATAAAAATAGTATTACCTTTGTCCTAATTTTAGGAAACGAAAATGGAAATAACGTTTGATAAAAAATATTTGGAAGAACTGTATTATGCAGGCAAAACAACGGATAAAAAATACCGTTTTCAACCGCAAATTGCTGCGAAGTACAAAAAAACAATCATCATATTGAAATCGGTTTCATGTGTTGAAGACCTTTTCCTGTACAACGGTTTGCGGTATGAAGCCTTGCATGGCGACAAAGAAGGGTTGGAATCCGTCCGGGTAAACGACCAATACCGTATTGAGTTCAAAACGACCAAAGTAGTTTCCGAAACAGTTGTAACAATATGTAACATTGTAGAATTGTCAAATCATTACAAATAAAAATATTATGGCAAATATTAAATTCGGGTTTACACCCACGCATCCGGGCGAAGTGTTGAAAGATGAAATTGAATACCGTAAACTTTCGCAAAGCAAATTAGCAAAGCAAATGGGTATGTCGTATAAGGTATTAAATGATATACTTAACGAGCGGCGCCCTGTTACTACCACAACAGCAATGATGTTTGAAGCCGCTTTGGGAATTCCTGCCTATTCGCTTATTAATATTCAAACAGAATATAATTTGCAGGTGGCAAGTCTTGACAAATCCTTTCTTGACCGGCTCAACGAGATACGCAAAGCCGCAGCCATTTTTTAGTAATAATCATTTTATTATTAAGGCAATCAGCATTTATTGCGGAGAGTCTATTTCACACGATTCATCCATAATAACCGACAGCTCTGCAACTATTATTTGTTTGTGCACTTTATATTCTATTTCTTTGTACAAGTATTAATAAAAAATATTTGTAAGCAATGAAAAAGAATAAAACAATTAAAAGAGTCTTCATCGGACTATTATTCAGTGTGGTTTTTGCGATACTTTTCAAATGGGCGCAAACAGGTGATCCATTCCAAGTTTCAACCCTATTGCTCGGGACAGT
>JAITNQ010000026.1 GCA_031290435.1 Candidatus Symbiothrix sp.
CGGCGCTGAAGTTCGGGAACAGGTAAAGCGTTCATTAGCACATCAAATGTTCGTCCGCGCAATTCTCCCTCCATCCATAACCACGACAACAAGTCCTGCGGAATGACCAGATAAGTATCCGAAGCATCTAATTTTTTTATCAACGCACGTGTAATCCGGCTGTAACGACTATTTTGCGCCACCGGCAAAGGATGACCTAAACGCAGATGGATCCGCCGCATCAAACGGGAATAAAAATTGGCGACATACCTACTCGACGAAGTAAGCATCTTATCCTGTTCTGTCTGATTTTCTTTCCGGTACAGCGTAAATTCAGCCCATTCTTCGTCTGTCACCAACCATGTTTTGTGTGTATGCAAAGGAATATCACCTACATACAAATAGCAGTCCGTTCGACCGCAACGGCTGCAATCGCCCATCGCATCCGGCGGCAATGATTGGGTATCCGGCAAATTCGGTTTTTTTTGTGTTTCCTGCGCGAAGATACGCACAGACAAATGTTTATCATCTATATGTACTTGCAATTGCCAGGGAAAAGGCGCCTGCAAACGCAAATCGATATAATTCCAAAACACAGTGGCATCGCGGTCATGCTCGGCAAGAGAACCCGCAATGACCTGCGAATGACGATGACGTTCAACGATTTCCAATCCCGCTTTAAGCGCCGCATCATATATGGCATTCGACAATTGGCAAATGCCGCCGCCAATACTTGGGATGATGCAACCCTCACGCAATTCCCGTCCGAGTGCATATCTTCGGCGACGGGTCATTCGTCCTGTTTGTTTCCAAAAACTGAAAACCTGCCCTGCCGGAACCACAATACCGTCCATATAACGGGCAGCTAAACGGAGGTTTTGAATTTTTCCGGCTATCAGCATTGCCGCAGTTTCTTCGCCCGACCATAAGGGCGATACGGATTCTGATAATTGTTGTGCATCATTCCCGATCGGCTGGGATTTATATCTGCGTACCGGCTGAAAAAGATTTTGTACGCTGCGGCATATCCGGTTTTTCCCTGCTGCCGATTCAAAAATAAAACCGTGTGCAGGTGTTGGCAGGTCTGCGCCTGAGACTTTTTTCTGTGTTGATTTCATATATTTGTTTTTTTTACCAATCCAACATAATTGCAAATATACATGAAATAATTGAATTGCACGCAGACAGATAAAAATTACGATACTTATTTTATATACGTTTAAACTAAACCATTGGTCGCAGGAAGTTGCCAAGCAAAGTTTACTCTACAGGGATTGAATCAATTTTAGGCAGATTGTTCGTTCTCCCTTTTTAATTAGAGCACAAATATAGAATATTTTTATTAATTTTGCCAAGGATTGGGAAACCAAAGGTTTACTTCAACTCGCCGTCCTGCTTTCAAGCGGCTTTCAGTGCGTTTGGCAGTTTTTGCTCCCATCCGCACTTCAACCCCCTAATGATCCTATAGTCCCCACCGTCCCACCAATCCCACCCAAATCACCCGACGCCCCTTAGCAAATCTCCACCAATCTCCGCAAAAAATGCGGAGAATAATTTGCCTATGCGGATATATTCACGCATCAGAATCTCAATGTATAGTTTTTTCAGGACAAAGGGTCTTTTATAACGCCAATCTCAATCCAATAGATTAGTCATACACTCTTTTTATTTGCCTGAAACAGAGAGTAAATAATGCCAGCGAGGCAACAGCTAACCACCAGGTCGAACCGGTTCCAAAGGCATCAATCTCTTGTGATTTCTCCGGCGTATCCTGAAAAATGTAGAAAACGGCAAGACTGAAAAAATTATTGGTAAAATGCGCCAGAACCGGAATCCAGATTGTCTTTGTGAAATACATCAGATACCCCAAATAAGCGCCTAAAAGCAAGCGCGGGATAAAACCGTAAAACTGGAAGTGGATGGCGCTGAAAATAATGGCTATTACCCAGATTAATACATGCGAATTTTTGAAAAAACGCCCGAATACGGTTTGCAAAAGGCCGCGGAACATAAATTCTTCGCCTATCCCTGTCAAGACACAAATCACAAGCACATTGAAGAGGATTATTTGAGGGCTTTTAGTCGTAAGCATTAAGGTAATCAACTGGTTGTTGTTAGTCTCCATTTCCATTATCCATTTCTCCAGACCTTTCAGGGCTTCGGGAAAAACCATCTGCTGATTGATACTTGCCGTAAAATTGATAAAAGGAATAAACAAAAGCGAACCGGCTATTACCCATAGGATTGAAGGTAAATATATGGGACTTTCGATGTGCAGGTAATCTTTGTAATTATCGCTGAAAAGCCAAGCGCAGATTACGGAAGGGAAGATAAACACGCCCAAAACCTGAAAAAAAGACGTTATTCTCAATAATTCGGGATAATTATTGATGTTCAACTGAATCTCCCTTATCGCTTCGGGAGAGATGCCCACTTTTACTAAAATCAGAATTGAAGCTAAAAACAAACAGGCAATAAAACAGAAAAAAATAACTGCCAAAAGCATCAGCAGTTGTATCATAATCGGAGAATCTTTGAATGCCGCTTTTAAAAACATACTTGCGTTTTTTAATCCCTGTTAGAGAAATATTTTATGAATTGCACCCTTTCATACAAAGAAGGGTCTTCGATATGCGCAAAATTCAGTCTTCCTTTGAATGCTTGGATGGTCTGGAAATGCATACTACTCATCCAGTCTTCCATACTGCGTAGCATTGCCGGAATAATCTCGTTTCCATGCTGATAGACTGTACTACATATCTCTACCGCCGAAGCTCCGCAAAGGATACATTTGACAACGTCTTCCCAATCATGGATTCCGGTACAAGAGGCTAATGAAATTTCCGGAAGTTTTCCGGAAACGATGGCTGTCCAGCGCAGGGTTTCACCTATGTCGGTCTGAGAGCTGAAAACATAGCCGGAATTAGCTTGCAACTTATGAATATCTATGTCCGGCTGGTAAAACCGGCTGAACAATACGATACCATCCGCTCCGGCAGATTGCAGTTTTTCTGCTAAGTCCACAGTCTGGCTGAAATATTTGCTGATTTTGACAATAACCGGGATACTAACCAATTCCTTTACCCGTTTAGTAATCCGTAAAGAGTTGTTTTCCAAAGAATTTTCGGCATCTCTTTTTCCCATGTCCAAGGCAAAAATATTCAACTCTATCGCATCGGCGCCCGCCATTTCAATCTGGCGAACAAAATCAATCCAAGTACCCTCCCGGTAGCAATTGATGCTTGCGATAACCGGAATCCGGCATTGATTTTTCGATTCCTGTATTAATTTCAAATAATCGGCTATTTGAGCGCTTTTTAATGAAGTCCGGATAAAATCGTTCATTTCCCGGTGAATCAAATCCTGATGTTCAGGATTAGTCTGAATTTCAATCTGTTCCTCATACAATGACCGAAGAATAATTGCGCCTGCTCCGGCTTTTTCCAAGTCTTTATTTTTTTCCGCAGTATGTGTCAAACCTGAACTAGCAATTACAATCGGATTTTTCAGCGATAAACCGGCAAATCGTGTTTCAAAGCTATTCTCCATAGAAATTGAATTATTATTACAGTGCAAAGCTATTAAATTTTGAAGAAATGCGCTAATGAATCAGCAAATATATTTTGCATTTAATGATTATTTATCCTCAAAATTAAAAGAATATGTTGTCCGGAAGACCTTTAAAATTTCAGATAATGAGTTCCGAAAATTTTACTTCCGATTCTCACCATTGTACTCCCTTTGCCAATTGCAAGTTGATAATCTTCGCTCATACCCATCGACAGGGTATTAAAATCGTTGTTTGCAGCAAAATAATCCGCTTTCACTTTTTTGAAAAAGTCGTTTAGCTTACTAAATTCACCGCTTATCTGTGCATCGCTTTTTGTCAAAGTTGCCATTCCCATCAACCCTGAGAAACAGATATATGGAAATGATTTGGCCTGTATTTTTTCGAAGACACTGATAAGTTCTTCAAAATAAAATCCGAATTTGTGCTTTTCTTCTGCGATATGAACCTGTAGCAATACATGTACGGTGCGACCCAATTTAGCGGCTTCCTTATTGATATATTCTAATAATTTCAGGCTGTCGACACTTTGAATTGTATGAATAAAAGGAACTATATATTTCACTTTATTCACTTGCAAATGTCCGATAAAATGCCATTCTATATCTTTAGGCAACAGTTCCCGTTTGGAAAGCAATTCTTGGACACGACTTTCTCCGAAAATTCTCTGACCGGCATTGTACGCTTCCATAATCATCAATCCGGAATGCAACTTGGAAACCACCACTAAACGTACTGATTCCGGTAATTCTTTTTTGATTTGCAATATATTTTCGGCTATATTCATGTGTACTTATTTTTTTTCTGAAAACGGGAAAATATCCACAATCATCGTTTCTGAAACAGAAGCGATTGTGTAATCAGCCAATGTCCCCTTCATTCCTTCTTCCAATACGGCAATAGCTTCTTTGATGTTGGAAGCTTGCGTCAGCATCTGTGCGGCGGTTTTCTTTTCCGCCCCACTTTTTTCGTCCAATGTGATGAAAAAAACTTTTATCCGGTAATACCTGTCACCATTCTCATTGGTAAACAATTCAGCAATCCGGGCGCGTTTGATATCCGCCACCATAAACTCTCCGCTGATATAAGGCTTTATTTCCTCAATTATGCGGGCTTCCGCTTCCGTAAAAGAAAGTGCATCTACCAAATAGGGTTCGGTCACTTTTTTTTGAACCCCATTTTCCATCATCTTTTCATACGATATTTTACATTCAAACCAATTCATAAATTTATATGTTTAGCTGTATTTATACATGATTGTCTCATACCAACATTCTGTTTTTGTCTTTTCCCGAAATTCTTTGCTATTCAAGCATGGAATGATTAATGGACTCTATATAATTCAAAACATCTTCTTTCCCTTGTTTATGTACGGCAGAAGTGCAAAATATGGGCGGAAGCTCCTCCCATGTTTCAAGTAGTTTTGACTTATAATTTTCGACATTTTCTTTCAACTTAGACAAGGAGATTTTATCAATCTTCGTAAAGAGGAGAACAAATGGTATCCCGCTTTCACCCAACTGATCGATAAATTCCAAGTCGATTTTTTGGGCTTCAAGCCGACTGTCTATCAAGACGAACAAGCAGGTCAGTTCTTCTCTCTCGTCCAAATAGACGTCAATAATTTCCCTGATTTGGTCACGTCCCTTCTTTCCTCTTTGCGCATAACCGTAACCCGGTAAATCGACCAAATACCATTCGTCATTTATCAGAAAGTGATTAATCAATTGCGTCTTTCCCGGCGTTGACGAGGTCATGGCCAACCCTTTTTTTCCAGTCAGCATATTAATCAACGAGGATTTTCCCACATTGGAACGGCCTATAAATGCATATTCTAATCGGCCATCCCGCGGACATTTGTCCGGGTCGGTGTTACTCATTATAAATTCTGCTTTCTTTATGTTCATACTTGCTTAAAAATCGAATAGACAACAAAGTTAGCTCTTTTTCTTTAAAAAAGCATACAATAATGAAAAAAGAAGCAAAAATATTTGTTAATTGTTCTTTATTGAGGAATGAATGGTATTACATGGATAGTAGGGATGAGCGCAAGGTATTTCCCGTTATCGCTATCTATTTCAATTTCTCTTTCAGGAATTTGCCGGTATAGGACGCTTCGTTTGCAGCCACTTGTTCCGGCGTGCCGGAACAAACCAAAAAACCGCCTTTTTCTCCGCCTTCCGGACCCAAATCCAAGATATAGTCGGCGCATTTGATTACATCCATATTGTGTTCGATGATGACAATCGTATGTCCTCGCTCAATCAGTGCATTGAAAGCTTTCAGCAAGGTTTTAATGTCGTGGAAATGCAAGCCTGTGGTCGGCTCATCGAAGATAAACAAGGTCGGCTGGGCTTTTTCTTCCCCTAAGTGATAGGCCAATTTCACCCTTTGGTTTTCCCCTCCGGAAAGGGTAAACGAACTCTGTCCTAATTTGATATATCCCAATCCCACTTCTTGCAGGCTTTTGAGTTTTTTGACAATCTTCTTTTCCTGACTTCCGTCGACGGCATTGAAAAAAACAATGGCCTCATCAATGGTCATATCCAAGACATCGTAAATGGTTTTAGCCCGGTATTCTACATCCAGAACATCCTGTGTGAAACGTTTTCCATGGCAGGATTCACATTCCAGCACCACATCGGCCATAAACTGCATCTCAATTGTTATAAATCCTTCGCCCTTACATTCTTCGCAACGGCCGCCTTCCACATTGAAAGAAAAATAGGCCGGCGTAAAGTGTAATTGTTTGGCCAAAGGCTGTTCGGAAAAAAGTTTGCGGATTTCATCGTAAGCCTTAATGTAAGTCACCGGATTGGAGCGGGTTGAACGGCCGATTGGATTTTGGTCGACAAATTCAATGCCGCTTATCAGATTCAGGTCGCCGGTAATGCTGCTCGCCTGAACCGAAAAATCCTTGACTTCTTCGTAATATCGCCGCAAGGCTTCGTAGAAGACATCGCGCACCAAAGAAGATTTGCCCGAACCGCTGACGCCTGTAACCACCGTCATCACGTTCAACGGAAATCTGACGTCAATGGATTTCAGATTGTTCTCACGGGCGCCTTTGACTTCGATATAATTGTTCCATTTCCGGCGTTGTACCGGAAGCGGTATCTGTTCTTCTCCGGTCAGGTAGCGAACCGTATAACCTCTTCCGGACTTGTCTATATCGGATAAATTTCCCTGATAAACGATTTCTCCGCCCCATTGACCGGCATCCGGGCCGATATCGATGATGTAATCGGCTGCCCGGATTATTTCTTCATCGTGTTCCACTACGACTACGGTATTGCCTAAGGCTTGTAACTGCCGCAATACTTTCACCAACAAACCGGTATCCCGTGAATGCAATCCGATGCTGGGTTCGTCCATGATATACAAGGAACCTACCAGACTGCTGCCGAGTGAAGTGGCTAAGTTGATGCGTTGGCTTTCCCCGCCGGAGAGCGTAGAAGATAAACGATTGAGGGTCAGATAAGCCAACCCGACATCGGT
Source organism: Candidatus Symbiothrix sp. (assembly GCA_031290435.1). GTDB lineage: Bacteria > Bacteroidota > Bacteroidia > Bacteroidales > Azobacteroidaceae > Azobacteroides. The sequence goes on from JAITNQ010000026.1 coordinate 7,046, forward strand.
CAGAAATTGCAAGCGGGCATTGATTTCTGTCAAAAGCCTTTTGGCTACAGCGGCATCGTGTTTGTCCAATGGGAGCTTATCGAAAAATACCTTCAGTTTACCGATGGGCATTTCGACCAAGGCTGAAATAGTTTGACCGCCTACCTTTACGTACAGGGCTTGCGGTTTCAAGCGGCCGCCCTTGCAGACAGGACAGGTAGTTTTGCCACGGTAGCGCGCCTGCATCACGCGGTATTGTATCTTGTACAGGTTTTCTTCGACAAAGCGAAAAAAAGCATCAATTCCTTTTAAATCGCCACTGCCGTGCCAGAGCAGATTTTTTTCCGTTTCCGACAATTGATAATAAGGGCGGTGCACCGGAAAATGATAACGGTCGGCTTTGTGCAGGAAATCTAATTTCCATTCACTCATTTTTTCGCCTTTCCAACAGACCACAGTGTCTTCATAGAGCGATAGCGACTGATTGGGAATGACTAAATTTTCGTCGATGCCGATGACTTTTCCAAAGCCTTCGCATTTGGGACAAGCGCCGCCGGGACTATTGAAATTGAACATCAAATCATTCGGTTCTTCAAATTCTACGCCGTCGGCCTCGAATTTCCGGGAAAATTCTTTGGAAATGATACCATTGTCTGTGTAAAAACGGAGAATGGCATAACCGTTTCCTTCGAAAAAAGCGGTTTCAACAGAATCCGACAAGCGAGAGATGGTCATCCGGTCGTTCGAAACGGAGAGGCGGTCAATCAGTAAGAAAATAGCATCCCTTTCCAAAGGATTGTCGGCCGGACTTTCAATGACCGGACTTTTGAGCGCCTCCTCAATACGACAAATCGTATTGTTGATTTCCACCCTTGAAAAACCTTCTTTTACGAATATTTCCAATTGTTCTTTCAGGCTACGTCCATGATGGGTGTAGACCTTGGTCAGGAGTATGAATTTGGTGTCTTCGGGATATTTCAGCATTTCATCGACTACATCGTTTACCGCGTGTTTGCGGACTTCCTCGCCCGAAACAGGCGAAATCGTTTTGCCGATACGTGCGAAAAGCATCCGGAGATAATCGTATATTTCGGTGGAAGTGCCTACCGTCGAACGCGGATTGCGTGTATTGACCTTTTGTTCTATGGCGATGGCCGGTGGAATTCCCTTGATATAGTCGGTTTCCGGCTTGCTCATCCGGCCAAGGAATTGGCGAGCGTAAGAAGATAAACTTTCCACATAACGCCGCTGTCCTTCGGCATACAAGGTGTCGAAAGCCAAGGAGGATTTTCCTGAACCGGACAAGCCTGTAATTACGATGAATTTATCGCGAGGGATTTCTACATCAATGTTTTTGAGATTATTGACTCTTGCCCCTTTTATGATGATGTTGGGTTCCAATGCCATGCTTAAAAAAATAAATCGCCAAAAGTAAAAAATAAAAAAACGCTAACGATTTATCAGGCTATTAGCGTTTTTGTTCGTACTCGGAGCGGGACTTGAACCCGCACAACCGTAATGGTCACAAGATTTTAAGTCTTGCGTGTCTACCATTCCACCATCCGAGC
>JAITNQ010000029.1 GCA_031290435.1 Candidatus Symbiothrix sp.
AGAGGCGGTTTATTGACCATGACTTTCAATCAGACAACCGATGAACAGCTAAATTACTGGATGTTCCACAATGATGTAAAATATTCCGGTTCAATAGTTTTCGCTTCGTTCAGTATGATAGAAAGCCCTGTTATTAAAATAGATTTTGTCAATGGTCGTTGTGCCCGTTATACAAAAAGTATCGGTGAATCTTCGTTATCCTTGACCATAACAATTACAGCTCAAAAAATTACGATCAATGGCAGAGAACACAAAAATAACCCAAGATTCGATGGATGAACGGCAACTATTTTTCAAAATAATCAAAAAATTTCTCCTATGGATTCTGATTCTGATTTACGCATTTTTTGTACTATTTGGCGTCTATGTTGTACTTCTGTTTGGCCTAAAAATAGATATTTTAGAATTTATATAAAGCTGATGAAACCATTAAAATATTTACTGATAGGGCTGTCTGTTATATTTGCGATAATAGGATTTCTTACATTCTCATTCTTTTTGTTATTGGATTATGCGACTACTCATGCACCCAAGGATTTTTATAAAGAAAGACTGGAATTGTTTTCAGAAGAACCCCTTCCTTCGTGCAAAATCCTTCAAAATAGGTATGCTGATGACTCTCAAGTTTCTGCCATCATCCAATTAAATGAAACAGATTACACAAAAATCTTAAAAGCGATACAGGCTGATGAACATTTCAAGATAAATCCCAAAATCTCATTTTGGGGTAGAACTGATGATCTCATTAAAAAAGAACACATTGATATAAATAAAGTAATAATAATGTATAAAGGATACTATGGTGAAGATTATTATAGGGATATTAAACATATAGGATTTTTACCGCCCAATATCATTATTTATGAAGAAAATCTTATTTATTAAATAAAATGAATCAATTAATAATAAAAGGAAAACAGAGGCTAACAAATCTTTCGATAGAAGAAAGGAGAGATAGAGTAGAAGAGGCCAGTTGGAGTTGTTTTGGAATTCCGGGTAATATTCTTACTCTTAATGACTTAGCAGCAAGTATTCGTACTGAGTATGAATCAAGAAAAGTTCGTATTACGGACAACGATATTTTCAGGAAACAGATAGGACAACCTACCCACCCAATAACAAAAGCTTTGCTTGATGCGGAATATCCGTATATGGTAAAAGATGCAATTAAAAATGAATATGGTAAAATGGGTTGGCTTGAAGCGCTTGCTTCGCCACGGGATTACCATTATTATTCATTAGAGGAATCACAAGTTCCTGTAATGCCGACCACCCGAAAACCACTGGGTAAGCTATCGAACGACGAATTGATTGATAAACTGTTTTTCCCTTTTAAAAGATTTACAAAATACGGAAATAAATTAGAAAATCATTTTCGCCAAAAGACAGGAGAAAATCTCTATTTTCATTTAAAAGAATGGGCGGATGGAAAAAACACAAATAAAGATGCTTTGATTTCTGTCATAAAAGAAAAAGTGAAATCTGTATATCTGCAATACCGGTCAGGCGCAATACTAAGCCAACCGATTGATATCTCGCCTGAAATCGCGGAAAAATTTATAGATTTTTCTGATGCAAGCCTTTGGACAATGAGCGGAGAAAAAGCTGCTTTCGGTGGAATTCAAGAAATAGAAATACAGGGGTTTTTAACAAACCAAACACTGAAAGGAGATTATTTTGACCAATTCGGTAAAGTACATTATCTCCCCAAAACCACTTTGGAAATAAGGCTCTTTTTTGTACTTAAAGACTGGTTTGGAGTAGATGAAGAAGATGTGTATAAAAATGAATCTTCTACCCAAATGGGGAGAGAATCTCTGGCTGCATTCTGGGTATTGCAACATCAAAGAGGATATAGACCATTTATCAATATAATTACTTACGAAGAAGAAATAACAGTCGTTTTTTGATTATTTCCTGATGAAGACATTAAAATATTTACTGATAGGGTTGTCTGTTATATTTGCGATAATAGGATTTCTTGCTTTTGCTCTTATTGAATTAGATCAATACGATAGGACTCATGCACCCAAGGATTTTTATAAAGAAAGATTGGAATTTATTTCAGAAGACATCCTTCCTTCGTGCAAAATTCTTCAAAACAGGTATGTTGATGAGTCTCAAGTTTCTGCCATCATCCAATTAAATGAAACAGATTACACAAAAATCTTAAAAGCAGTACAGACGAATAAGTATTTCAAGATAAATCCCAAAATCTCATTTTGGGGCACAACTGATGATCTCATTGAAAAAGAACACATTGATATAAATAAAGTAATAGTAATGTATGAGGGACGCTATGGGACGTATTATCTTTCGTATTTTAAACGCATAGGATTTTTACCTCCCAATATCATTATTTATGAAGAAAATCTTAATAATTAAGTAAAATGAATCAATTAATTCTAAAAGGAAAGCACAGGCTAACAAATCTTTCAATAGAAGAAAGGAGAGATAGAGTAGAAGAGGCCAGTTGGAGTTGTTTTGGAATTCCGGGTAATATTCTTACTCTTAATGACTTAGCAGTAAATATTCGTTCTGAATATGAAAAAAGAGACATTCATCTTACGGACAACGATATTTTCAGGAAACAGATAGGACAACCTACCCACCCAATAACAAAAGCTTTGCTTGATGCGGAATATCCGTATATGGTAACAGATGCAATTAAAAATGAATATGGTAAAATGGGTTGGCGTGAAGCGCTTGTTTCGCCACGGAATTATCATTATTATTCATTAGAGGAATCACAAGTTCCTGTAATGCCGACCACCCGAAAACCGCTGAGTAAGCTATCGAACGACGAATTGATTGATAAACTGTTTTGCCCTTTTAAAAGATTTACAAAATACGGAAATAAATTAGAAAATCATTTTCGCCAAAAGACAGGAGAAAATCTCTATTTTCATTTAAAAGAATGGGCGGATGGAAAAAACACAAAAAAAGTACATTATCTCCCCAAAACCACTTTGGAAATAAGGCTCTCTTTTACGCTTAAAGACTGGTTTGGAGTAGATGAAGAAGATGTGTATAAAAATGAATCTTCTACCCAAATGGGGAGAGAATCTTTGGCTGCATTCTGGGTATTGCAACATCAAAGAGGATATAGACCATTTATCAATATAATTACTTACGAAGAAGAAATAACAGTCGTTTTTTGATTATTTCCTGATGAAAACATTAAAATATTTACTGATAGGGTTGTCTGTTATATTTGCGATAATAGGATTTCTTGCTTTTGCTCTTATTGAATTATATCAATACGAAACTACTCATGCACCCAAGGATTTTTATAAAGAAAGATTGGAATTCATTTCAGAAGAACCCCTTCCTTCGTGCAAAATTCTTAGAAGCGATTACATATCAAATTCTTTTGTTGCTGCCATTATTCAATTAAATGAAACAGATTATGCAAAGGTTCTAAAAGCAACACAAGCCACTAAAGGTTTAATAATTGCTCCGAAAGTATCTTTTTGGGGTTCGGCAAATGAACTCATTAAAGAAGAAAAAATTGATATAAATAAAGTAATAGTAATGTATGAGGGACACCATGGGACATATTATTTTTCGTATTTAAAACACATAGGATTTTTACCTCCCAATATCATTATTTATGAAGAAAATCTTAATAATTAAGCAGACAATCCTTTTTTATACCGACCGATACAGTCCTACGGACTGTAAAAACCCTACTGTGCCTTTTTATCATTGCAAGTCAATCTTTCAATGACAGAGAGGCTCTCCCCTCTCCAAAATGGAGAGGGGCCGGGGTGAGGAAATAGCTGCCCCCTTTAGGGAATTTAGGGGTCATCTATTTTTGAAGAAATTAAAAAAATATTTCTTTTTTTGGTATTTTTTGGCACTTTTTTGAAAAAGGATTGTCTTATATTATATATGGATGAACAATATCATGAAAATATCATAAGTCAAGCGCTATCCATTGATAAAAAAATTCGAGAGATAGAAGCATGCGACACGCAGGAAGCATTCGGGCAAGTCCTCCGTACCATACGGAAACACCAAAAGCAGACTGCTTTCCGCCATACATTGTTGCGTGCGGCCGCCATACTGGCTTTACCTTTGTTGCTAACCTCCGCTATGTTCGGCTATATGGCTTTCCTGAAACCGGCAGGCAAACCGGTGTATGCCGAAGTTACGGCGGCGCCCGGTTCGGTTGTAAATTTTGAACTGCCCGACCGGTCGAAAGTATGGCTCAACTCCGGATCTACCCTCCGCTATCCTGCTACTTTCAAGGGTGATACACGCGAAGTAACGCTGAGAGGCGAAGGTTATTTTGAAGTCCTGTCCGACAAGAAACATCCTTTCTATGTCGCAACCGCCGACGGCGTTAAGGTAATGGCCTACGGTACGCGATTCAATGTAAATACCGAAGACAATACGGTACAAACCATCCTCGCAGAAGGAAAGGTAAGCGTTTTTACAGCAGGCCGGCCCTTAATAGAACTTCAACCCGGCGATCAGGCCGTATATGACGAGTCAACCGACAAACTGTCTGTCGGCCGAATCAACCTCTACGAGAAATTGGCATGGAAAGACGGAAAAATCGTCTTCCGCAACGCCGGCCTGAGCGAAGTCTTCCGGCAATTGAGCCGTCGCTACAATGTGGACATTGTTCTACACGATCAATACCATCAATCGGAAAATTACAGGGCGCGTGTAGCGTTTTCCGACGAGACTATTCAACAAATATTCACCTATCTGGAAGTTGCCGCTCCCATAGAATGGAAGCTCAGCCGGCCGGTACAATATGCGGATTCGACTTTGGCAAAGCAACGAATTGATGTATGGTTAAATAAGAAGCGAATGAAAAAATAATTGTCAAACAATTAAAAAAATTAAAATGCCTATGGGGAATCTTAAATCTAAAAACTAAAAAACAAGGGTAAGCGGACACTTACCCCTGTCGAGAGAAAATTAATCATTTTGGAACGATCGTTCCAAAATTCAGTAAGGACTAAAATTCAATGTAAAAGTATGAAAAAAAAACAAATATTTGGGCATACTGTCCGATATTATTTAAAAATCAGTCGAAGAATGAGAGTTTGTATGTTATTATTATTGATTGGCGTATGCCAGATCAGTGCAAAAAACACTTACGCACAAACCGTATCTCTCTCGTTTTCCTTAAAAAATACAACGATAGAGGGTGTTTTGGATAAGATAGAAGAGGAAACCGAATTTTCCTTTTTAGTAATGGATAAATCGGTTGACCTCAACAAAAAAGTGGATCACATACAGGCGAATCGCGAAAGCATTAATCCTGTTTTGGACAGACTTTTCAAAGACGCAGATGTTGCCTACCGCATCATCGACCGGCAAATCGTATTGATGCCGACCGCTATGGAAGCCGCGTTAGCAAATGTTTCCCAACAAGCAGGCCGCACCGTCACCGGCACCGTTAAAGATCCGTCCGGCGATGGAATTATCGGAGCCAGCGTACAGGAAAAAGGAACAACAAACGGTATCATCACCGACTTGAACGGCAATTTCAGCCTGACGGTCAACGACAATGCCGTGTTACGAATTTTCTTCCTCGGTTATGTAACGCTGGAAATACCCGTAACCGGGAAATCCAATATTCAGGTTGTGATGCAGGAAGATTTACAAAATCTGGACGAAGTCGTTATAATAGGTTACGGCGTCCAGAAAAAGATAAACCTGACCGGAGCCATCAGCAACGTGAAAACCGATGACCTGACGGCTATTCCGACCTCCAATCTGTCCAATACTTTAGCCGGTCGCGCCCCCGGTGTGACGATTATCGGCAATTCAGGCCTGATCGGCGCTACCAGTACCATCCGCATGCGGGGCGGTTTTGGCGAACCCCTGTTTGTTATCGACGGCGTGATCTCCAACAAAGAAGCCTTCGATGCGCTGGAAGCTACCGAAGTAGATCAGATGAGTTTTCTGAAAGATGCAGCCACGGCCTCCGTTTACGGCACCTCGGCCGGTAACGGCGTCATATTGGTTACCACCAAGACAGGTGATGCCCGGATTGCCAAGCCCAAGTTCGACTATCAGGGAACTTATTCGGTCAGCAATCCTACTCAAACTTTGTTCACCGACCTGTTCACGGCTACCGATGAGCTGATCTATCAGAACCGCGTAGCAGAATTTAAAGGACAAGCTTTGCCCAATGGGGAAGGTGAATTTGCCTATTTCGAAAACCGCGATTATAATGTTAACGATTATATCTGGCAAAATCCATGGAATATGAAACACTCCCTGAGTGTGACCGGCGGCGCCGACAAATTCAAATATTACATCATGGCGGGTTACATGCAGGAAGAAGGCTCGTATCTCAACTTGGAAAACGAGAAATACAATGTCCGTTCCAATCTGACCGCCCAATTGTCTAAGGCCATATCGGTCAACCTCAATTTGTCGGCTTATCAAACGAACGGCAACCGCTTCTACTGGACGGGATCTCCGGACGACAGCCAGGATGTGTACGACTTTTACCGTTGTACTTTCAATGCCACAAGGACATTGCCTTTCTATTCGTATGAAGACGGAACGCCTGCTACCGAAAAAACAGACTATCCGATTCGTCCCGAAATCGGGTCATGGACAGGATGGAATCCTGTAGATCAGGTTGTCGGCAACCGCTACATCAAAACCCGCAAGCGCAATATGAACGGAACCCTGTCCTTCAATATTGACTTGGAATCGCTCACTCCGGGATTATCGACAAAAGTGCTGTTCAATTACACCGGCGACGACTATATGCGTAAAAAATTCATGACGGAACAGAAGAATTACATCTTCCAGCGCGCCGATCCGTCCGGCAACCGCTTCCTGCCTGCGCCGCTCGACAAAACCAAATACAGTATCTTTGATTTCAATACGGGCGAACATTTACAATACGGTATGAGAACCTTGTGGAGCGAACAATTCAACTGGTTCCTCAACTACGACCGGACATTCGACAAACACGGCGTTTCGGGTATGGTAGTTTTCGAACAGGCGACCAACGGCGGCGAATTTGTCTATGCAGAAGGTAAAGAACCGTTGGCCTATATCGACCAGATGTTTGCTTTTTCTACCGATGCGGAAAACAGATACGGCGATGCGGATGAATATGTCGGCGCTCATTTGTCGTGGATCGGCCGTTTCAATTACAATTATGCGCAAAAATACATCGCCGAATTCTCTTTTCGTTACGACGGCAGCACGCTGTTTGCCCCCGGCAAACGTTGGGGATTCTTCCCTTCCGTTTCGGCTGCATGGCGTATTGAGCAGGAAAATTTTATGGAATCCACACGCGAATGGATGAGCAACCTGAAGCTCCGCCTGTCTTATGGAACGACCGGTAATGACCTGGATGTGAGCAACAATCCTATCAGTCCGTTCTCCTATTTATCGAAATATATCGCAGGAACTTCCTATATTGTCGGCTCGGAATACCTGTCAGGCATCAAGCCCGGAACTGTCCCGAACCCCAATATTACCTGGGCTACTTCGACCACCTACAATGTAGGTCTTGATCCCGGTTTCTTAGATGGCCGTTTGCAAGCCGGTTTCGACGCTTTCTACCGGACGGAAGAGAATATTCTCGGCACAAGAACCGCTACCTTGCCCAGTACCTACGGACAAACGCTGGCTCCCGAAAACTATGCCAAACGTTCGTGGCGAGGAGGTGAAGTAACGCTCAGCTGGCGGAATAAAGCCGCAGGAGGTAAAATTGAGTATTCGGTATACGCCAATATGGGGTATGCCAAAGATCGCTGGGAGATATTGGACGAATCGGCTGTTTACAAGACCGGTAACTTGCAGGATTTGTCGCAAGTGGGATATTCCGGCGGCCGTCAAACGGGACTAATCGCGGTTGGCCTACTCCGTACCCAGGAACAAATCGATGAAATCAATGCGAAAAACAGGGAACTATTCGGAAAAGACCTTCTACAATACGGCCGTGCGCTGTATCTGGGCGGTATTCTTTACAAGGATACGCGCGGAGACAGTTATTTGCCCGGAGCAGATGGGAAAATTGACGCAAACGATGCATATAATCTTTTGTCCGACAATGCAGTGCCACGTCTCAACTACGGTTTTGGCGGTGAAATTTCATGGAAAGGACTTACTTTGTCCGCACACTTTCAGGGAGTAGGCTCTTACGACAAGTTTGTGTCGGGTTATGATGCCGGTATTTATCAACACGGAGGTTCAAACCGTCCTTACTTCCCGCTCTGGACAAGTCCCGATTTATGGACGCCCGAAAATCCGGACGGTAAATATCCGCGCGTGGTGGGATCAAGCTGGTACGAATCAGGTGTGGGAAGGACTACATTCTGGCAAAGAAACGGCGCTTATATCCGCCTCAAAAATCTGAATATCGGGTATAAGATTCCGAAAAGCATATTAAACCTTGTCAGTCTGACGGAAGCACAAGTTTTCTTCAACGGAACCAACCTGTTCGCTCTTTCCGAATTGACCGAATTTTATATGGATCCGGAACAAGCTTATTATGATTCGTATCCTTTGATGAAGACGTTTACATTCGGGTTAAATGTATCATTCTAACTATTAAAAAAGATTTATTATGCGAAAATATATTATCATTATAAACTGTTTGCTCGTATCCTTTCTTTTAGGTTGCGATACGTTAGACATTAAAAATCTGTCGGATTATGACGCCAATGCAGTATGGGGCGATGAAACGCTGGCTACTGCGTATGTGACCCATCTATATGCAACGGTATTCACCAATTGGGACAGCGGTGCGGATCAAAATTCGGAACAAGTTACCGGGATGCCGTTCTATGCAAATGTGATTACCGTATCCGGAAGCGGTTATAAGAAATGGAATTACAGCTCGATCCGTTTGATCAACGAAGGCCTCCTTTATCTTGAACAAGGCGACCTTTCCGATAATGTCAAAAACTCGCTTCGAGCGCAAATGCTGTTTATGCGTGCATACGTCTATTTCGAAATGGTCGTTTATCATGGAGGTATCCCTTATATTACGGCGCCGCAAGATAAAACTACGGACGATTTGTATGTAAAGCGGAATACAACTGCCGAATGTTTCGATTTTCTGATGCAGGATTTGGACAATGCCATCAATGGCAGCTTGCCGGACAAGATTGCAGGCACTTCCGACGATTACGGACGTATTGACAAGGCTTTTGCAAAAGCCTTCAAAGCCAAAGTCTTGTTTTATAAGGCGTCTCCACAGTTCAATCCGGCTCATCCATACAATAATGCGTATTGGACGGAAGCGTACGCGGTCGCCAAGGAAGCCTACGATTTTGCAAAAGCGCACGGCAACGCCCTTACACCGAAGTATGAAGATATTTTCCTGAAAGAAAAGGGAGCCGAAGTGCTGTTTGCCGTTGTCAACGAATATCCGAATAAAACCGGTTCTTGGGACTGGTATATTCGTCCGCAATCCCTCAGTACGGGACAAATACAGCGCGGGCCGACTTGGGATATGGTCAAGGCTTTTCCAATGGCCGACGGTAAGAAATTCGACGATCCGACCGGCAAGTATTACGTCAGCTCGGAAGAAGCGTTTATGCAATCTTTCTGGAAAAATCGTGAACCGAGGTTCTACAACTCCATCTTGTGTTCGGGACAAGAACTTCCCGTAGCAGGCCGTCCTGCAGGCTATCGCCAATATACGGCGCTGGGCTTGACCGAAGATGATGCGGACGGCTATGGCACCAATCCAAATTCGGGAGGAGCCACCACGACCAAGAACGACGCCATGTCCGGTTTCTATATACGCAAAGCCTTGGATTTGTCATTAACGCCGGATATCACTTCCCAATACAGCGTGGATTATATCCCGATGCGTTTTGCCGAATTAGTGTTGATTTACGCAGAAACGGCTAACGAAACCGGTCATTCCGATGTGACGGTAGAGATGCTGAAAGCAATCCGGGAAAGAGCCGGTATTGAAGCCGGTGACGGAAACTATGGGCTTCCGGCAGCGCCGACACGCGAACAACTACGCCAAGTCATTCTCGACGAACGCAATATTGAGTTTTGCTTCGAAGGACACCGCTTCTGGGATTTGCGGCGCACCCGCAACCTCCAGGTATTGTACGATCTGGAAAAGTTCGGACTCGAAAGTATTGCAATTGACAGAAATAATGGCGGTGCAGATATGCCTATTAATGAGGCCAAGGAAAAAGCGAAGAAATATGAACTAACGCCCGATGATTTCCGGTATCTAAAGCAACAAGTGCCTTACTCGCCGGCGGCGGAAAAAAAGTTTGTCGTGGATGACAAGTTCTATTTCTTCCCGCTTCAACAAGTCGTTCTGGACGAAAATCCGAATCTGGAACAGAACAACATTTGGGGTGGAACGTTTAATCCGACATTGGAATAATTTTTTTCAATGGACTAATTTTTTACAATAGAATAATTTTTTACACAAACCTAACAGGTTTCAAAAACCTGTTAGGTTTAATGGAAAGGTTTTAAACAAAAGGTTTCAACCTAAAAATTAAAAACGACATAATAAAATTCACTGTGAAAACAACAAGAAGAGAATTCCTGAAAACAATGGGGTGCGCATTTGCATTGACAATCGTTCCCCGCCACGTATTGGGCAGAGGTT
>JAITNQ010000030.1 GCA_031290435.1 Candidatus Symbiothrix sp.
AGTCCGGCGCATTTCAATATGTATCAAAAAATACAATATGGTTGGGTAAATCCTACGGTACTGAATACGCCGCAAGTCATCACCAATATGTCCAATTCGGTCCAAAATGCGGCAGCTTACCGCATCAACACATCTGTCCTTAATGAATATTACATTCTCGAAAACCGGCAAAAAATCGGATTTGACGCATATATACCGGGTAACGGACTGTTGATTTATCATGTAAGTTTAAACAATGTTGATATAGGAAATAACACCGTCAATGCCGCTCATCCGCAAAAAATGTATCCGGTGTGCGCCTCTTCCGGAACGGCCATACCGAATGCATCTCCCTCCTCGTATGGGAGTATCAATTCCGCAGGATGCCCTTTCCCCGGCACTTCCGGAAGAACTGCTTTTGCGGATAACACTACTCCAGCAGCCTTTACCTGGAGTGGCGCCAGCATATTGAAACCCATTACGGATATCAGCCAGCAAAACAACCTGATTTCTTTCCGCTTTATGATGCAGACCGAAGATCCGGTTTCCAATATGACGGCAAGCGTTTCCGGACAAAAAGTGCAACTCTCTTGGTCTAAACCCAATGAAAATGTTACCGGATATAATTTGTACCGGAACGATCAACTGCTGATTAAAATCATTGACAAAAATACCCTGAGCTATACGCAAAACAATGTCAATCCGGGCGCTTACTCCTATTGTATCACTGCGGTATACAATGAAAAGGAATCGGCAAAAATATGCAAAGATGTATCAATAGCGGGAAGTATATATTATCCACTAACCGTGAAAAATTTTAAGGTAAATAAAGGACAGGGAAATAATATCGGACTCTCTTGGGAAAAGCCCTTCGTAAATGAATGGAAATCACATGTCATAGTGCCAAGGCCGCTATATAGCTTGAACGATAATTTTATTGCTGCCGTAAAATTCAACGAAAATGACTTGCAATATTCTTATGGAAGCCGGTTGACAAAAGTGCAATTTTACATACACACCTTGAGTTGCCAATACACAGTAAAAGTTTGGATGACAAACAAAAATCAACTTCCAAATGCATCACAACCAATTGTAGACCAGCCAATAACAGCTTCAAAGCAGGGTATGTTTGAGTTTACGTTGCCAAATCCTATGGTAATAGATCCCGGAAAGGAATTATGGATAGGCGTCAACTATAGATTAAGTCCGAAAGATTACGTAGCAGCAGCAGATGATGGACCTGCCGCTGAAGGAAGAAATTATGTTTATATTAATAATTCTTGGACACAGGTCACTGACATACCAACGAATGAAGAAGGAACTGAATTTGCTGATTTTAACTGGTACATAAACGGCTACTTGGATTTTAGTGACATGGATGCTAATTCAATGTACAAAATCTACCGCGATGCGACTTTGATTGCCAATGTTGCCGGTACAAATTACGCTGACAATGAAGCATCCGCAGGATCGCATTTTTATTGTGTTGCGATTACCTATAACAACGTGGAGTATGAACAAACATGTGCGCAATCACCTACTATCACCGGGATAAAAAATAGCTTGCCGGAAAGTCAGTTGAGAACCTACCCCAATCCGATTGCAAAAGGAGAAACCTTGAATATTGATTTGGGGGATGAGCCGGGAAAAGCAAGCCTGTCTTTCTACACGGTTTCCGGACAGTTGATACGAAATTTGTTTGCCTCGGAACGGCTTGTTCATACAAAAATGGACTTGACCCCGGGCGTCTATATCCTCCGGATAGAAAAAAACAAACAAATTTCAAACCAGAAGATTGTGGTTAAATAAAAACAGGATAACCCGCATAACAAAATTTGCTTTTTTGCAAAAATGTAATGTGGGTTTCTTTTTTACTTAAAACAAATTATGCATATTAGTTTCAACATCAATTTCCATACCGTTTGGGGACAAACGGTATACTTGATAGGTTCTTTACCCGAATTAGGCGCTTGGAACACGTCATTCGCAAAAGAGATGTTCCACACGGGAGATGGAAACTGGAAATTAGACATCGAATTGCCGAATGAGCCGGTTGTATTTGAATACCGTTATCTCCTAAAAAGCAATAATAATTTGATTTTCGAGGAATGGCAGAAAAATCACAAGCTGAACATTTCCGATATCCGACAAACTTATATTTTGGTCGATTATTGGCAAAATTGCCCTCAAAACATGGCTTACTATTCCTCTGCTTTTATCAAAAGTTGGTTTGCCCATCCTTGCGATAAATTCGAACGGGTGGTAAAATCCAGCAAAAAGCTCTGCATAAAAGTGCTTACTTCGGAAATAAAACGAAATTGTAGTTTAGCGCTTGTGGGCAACCGGAAAGAATTGGGAAACTGGGATTTAAACAAAGCCCTGATAATGGCTTGTGAAAAATTCCCGGAATGGTCGATCCTGTTAGATGCAAGTTCCCTTTCCTTCCCTATTGAGTATAAGTTCTGCATTGTCAACAACGAAGATAAATCATTGGTTCAATGGGAAAAAGGAGAGAATCGTTACTTATCGGGGCCTGCAATAAAAGAAAATGAAATCCTCGTTGTTTCCGGGTTACAGTTCAGAGGCGAATCGTTCGCATGGAGATGTGCCGGAACCGTGATTCCTGTTTTTTCGCTGCGTTCGGAAAAGAGTTTTGGAATCGGCGATTTTGCCGATTTGAAAATCTGCATCGACTGGTTGAAGCTAACCTCCCAAAAAATCCTCCAACTCCTGCCGCTGAACGATACCACGCAAACCCATACATGGTTGGATTCTTATCCCTATAATGCGGTTTCTATTTATGCCTTGCATCCCATTTACCTGAGTTTAAACGCAATGGGAACATTGAACAATTCGGAAAGACAGGCGTTTTACAACCGGAAACAACAGGAATTAAATGCCTTGGACGAAGTGGATTATGAACAGGTAGACAAGTTCAAGTGGCTGTTTTTCCGTGAAATATATGCACAGGACGGAGATAAAACCTTGAAGTCCCCGGAATTTCTCGTTTTTTTCGAAGCAAACAAAGACTGGTTAATTCCTTATGCGGCGTATTCTTACCTCAGGGATATCAACGGTACTTCCGATTTCCAAACATGGTCGGAACACCGACATTACAACCGCGAAGCCATAGAAAATTTTTGCCTGCCCAACAAACCATATTATCCGGAAATAGCCTTGTATTATTACCTTCAATTACATTTACATCAACAACTTACACAAGCAAGAGACTATGCTTACGCCCGTGGAATCGTCCTGAAAGGCGATATTCCGATTGGTATCAGTAAAACCAGTATCGAAGCATGGACAGACCCGGATTATTTCAACATGCATTGCCAAACAGGAGCGCCTCCCGATGATTTTTCCCTTACCGGACAAAACTGGGGATTCCCAACCTATAACTGGAAAAGATTGGAAGAAGACAACTTCAACTGGTGGAAAAAACGCTTTTGTAAAATGGCGGACTACTTCGATGCCTATCGTATCGACCATATCCTCGGATTTTTTCGTATCTGGGAAATTCCCGAAGATTCGGTGCAAGGCTTATTGGGATGTTTCAGCCCGGCCCTGCCGATGAGTGTTGATGAAATCGAAAGTGCAGGGCTTAATTTTGCCTTAGAACGCTTCACAAATGCGCATATAAATGAAAAATTTCTGCCTGAACTGTTTGGAGAATATACGGAAGAGGTAGCGCAAGTCTACTTAGACCGCTCTTCATCAAGACATTTTGCACCCAAAGAAAAATTCAATACCCAACAGAAAATCCAACAGTGCTTTGCCGGAAAAGACGATGAAAAGAGCCGCATCATTAGGGAAGGACTTTATGCCGTCTGCAACGAAGTGTTGTTTATCAAAGACAAAAAACAACAGGGCTATTTCCATCCGAGAATATCAGCCTCAAACGCATATATCTATCGCGAATTAGACAATTCTGACAAATACGCCTTCGATTACTTATACTGGAATTATTTTTACCAACGGCACAATGAGTTCTGGAAAGAAGAGGCGTATAAGAAATTAATACCCCTTATTTCCTCCTCAGCTATGTTGGCCTGCGGAGAAGACTTGGGTATGATTCCACACTGCGTACCGGAAGTGATGCATAAATTGCAGATTTTCAGCTTAGAGATTGAACAAATGCCCAAAGAGCCACATATTGATTTTGCTAATCTGCAACTCTTGCCCTACCATTCGGTCTGTACGACATCCACACACGATATGCCCACGCTACGCATCTGGTGGCAAGAAAATCAAGGTAAAAAGAACCAAGAATATTATAACAAAGTCCTGAAAAGAGACGGAACAGCCCCCGCTGAATGTGAACCTGATATTTGCGAACAAATTATTTTGAATCACTTGAAAGCGCCTTCCATGCTGGTAGTTATTCCGCTACAGGATTGGCTATCTGTTGAAAAACAGATCCGTAGGGTAGACGAAAACGCAGAAAGAATAAACATTCCCGCACATCACAGACATTACTGGAAGTACAGAATGCACCTTACTCTTGAAAATTTGGTAAACGCTCAAGAATTGAATAAAAAAATTAATTGCTTAATTCTTGCAACAAAAAGATAAAAACAAATTCAACTGATCATCTTGCATGCTCCATTGAATGCAGCGCCAGATTCAATTTCAATGTGTTTTGCTACAATTTCTCCTGTAAACCTGACAGAAGCTTTCAGGCTTGCAGTTTCAAGAATCGTGATATTTCCGTTGATAATTCCCATCAGGTCAATATTCGGGCATTTGATATTGCCTATAATTTCTGCTTGGGGGCCAATAATTACTTTTCCACTACATTCAATATCACCTTCTAATTTCCCATCAATGCGAAAGTCTTCTTCCGCTTTGATATTTCCTTTCACAAAAGTTCCTGCCGATAATGCATTGTGTGCAATGCCGGAGGAATTAATTTCTCTATTTTTCATAAATAATCTACTCATTTGAACTACAAATATAGCTAAATAAATTTGGGAAGCAGCAAACTATATCTTATTTTTGTATATTTTTATGTTTTTTACATCTTCTCTTTGCACATTAAACGATTTACTTGGGCTAAAAGCAAGGCTACAGCCTTGCAAATTCAGACTCCATCGGGCTTAAAAACAAGGCTACAGCCTTACAAAACGCCGATTTAGTACTTCCAAACATCATTTTAGCACTTCAAAACCTCAATTTGCTACTTCAAAACCTCGATTTAGATGTTCCGAACATCTATTTTTGGTACTTCCGAACATCGTTTTTGATGTTTTGAACGCCGATTGAGTACTTCCGAACGCCGATTTTGATGTTCCGAACATCGATTTTTAATACTTCCGAACATCAAATTAGTACTTCCGAACATCAAATTCGAGGTTAAAAAAGTCGTTTACGACGTTATGAGCATCTAAAACGGCTTTCTGAGCATCTCGCACGGCGCTTTTAGAAACGATTTCCTATTCCGTTACTTCTGTTTCGTTGGTTTTACGTTTGCCTCCGGGGAAACGTTTCTTCAATTCCTTCTGCTCGGCGTAGACTACAAAAGATAATAAATCGGTTCGGGATATTATATGAAGCCTTGGCTTCAAGCCTTCGAATATAATCTGAAAAAATGATTGTTTTTTGAAATATTTGCATATCTTTGTAGCATATTTAAATGTGATCAAATATCTTTAAAATACCATTGAGATGACAATAAAATTTGTCGCGGCATATATGGTTTTGGTAATTTTACATGGGGTAGACGTTTTGCAACTGCCTTGTGTTGTTAATTATAAACCCCTTACCAAACGAGGGGTGGGGTAAATATCACGTAATCAGCAAATTGCGATTTTTCGATTCAAGTATTTCTTTAACAATTTATCAACTGGGGAAAAACAACTTCGAAAGGTTTGGGGATGTTATCGCTTAACTTTCTGCCGGTAACTGCACAACCCCCGACTCCGGATCGCTCAAAACGGAAAATCAGGAAGTCGTGACGCCGCAAGATTGCCCGAATCAAAGTGCACTGTAAGACAAAGGCATATTCACGAACAAGCGGCGGGTGGTTCCGGATTCTCTCTTACCGGAAATTTCCCGTAGCGACAGGACAAAACTATTTCTTTGAGTTCAAGGAAAAAGAGAGCAAAAAACTTAAAAAAACGAAGAAATCATGAAAACAAATCTAAAATTAAATACTTTGGCGTCTCAAAGTCTTTCGGAAGTCGAAATGAACCAGACCAAAGGAGGCATAAGTGGCTGTTGTGAATGTGCATGTGCTTATGTAAATTCTGGAGGATCAAGTAGCGATGATAATGGTGATGCTAATATGCGTGCTGGAAAAAATTCTCGGGATGGCGGTGATTTACATTGTCCTTGGTGATCTTGCCAGTGGCAATAGTAATTGAATAAGTTTAGATAAATAAACTTTATTTGATTAATCCGATTCTTAAATAAGGGGCTTTCTGTTAAGATTTTATAAGAAAGCCTCTTTGAGATAATTAAAATTTCGAAAAGCAAAAATTATAAATTAGACAAGTATATTATGAAAATTTGGATATTGTTGATGGCAGTTCTATTTTCAATGCGTGGTTTGCAAGCACAAAACTTTCATCTTTTATCAAGATATGAAAATCTGAACAAATACAGTGTAATTGATTCAGCTTATTTAAAATGTGCTTATAAACTGACCTATCTGAAAGATTCTCTCAAGCCGGAAGAAAAATCAACCGATGTACAGCTATTATTGATTGGAAAAACTATTTCCAAGTATTACAGTCAATACGCTTTAGCTTACAACTTATATGTAGTCGAATATTTAAAAAAGCATGACACTTATCCCCATATAAAAGAAAAAGGATCATGGACTTATGAATTATTCAAGCATTATCCACAAGGAAAAGAAACAGTGACCGACATTGCTTCTATGCTGCACGGAAATTTTGTCTATGAAGAAGAAATGCCTGTTTTTGATTGGAAAATTACGAATGAAACGCAGGAGATATTGTCCTACAATTGTCAAAAAGCGACATGCTCATTCCGAGGGCGAATGTATACCGCATGGTTTACTATGGATATTCCGGTCGACAATGGCCCTTGGAAGTTTGGCGGACTACCGGGTTTGATTCTGAAAATATCCGATTCGAAAAATCATTTTAATTATGAATGTGAGGGCTTGGAGCAATTAAAAACCAAAGAGCCGGTTAAATGGTACAAGGTGGACTATACCAAAGTCAGACGTGAAGAATTGGATAAACTTTATAGAAGGTTTCATGACGATTTGGCTGCTTATATGAGTTTAAAGGGAAGAAAAGTGAGAGAAATGGATCAGGAAACAAAGACATCTAAAACAGTAGACCATTCTTCTAAAAAAATTCCGTATAATCCGATTGAATTGGACTAAATTTAGCCGTAATATGGAAAATGAAACTATCTATTTACGCGCCGAAGATATAGCATTTTCTGTGGCCAATAC
>JAITNQ010000101.1 GCA_031290435.1 Candidatus Symbiothrix sp.
GAATAAAATCCCGACTGTAGATTCGATACATTGATTTGTAAGCTATTGCCCGGTGATGCGGCTTGTTTCACCAATGTTCCCATCATATTGTATAGCCGGACATCGAATGCAGGCGACGAACGGGATACCTGTCCGGTATTGTTTGTTGTTGTCGAGGTATTCGTCTGAAGATTCTTCGACAAATTATATTGCGCCAAATTGAAATCAACCGTAAGCGTATTTGATACAGGATTGGGATAGGCGGAAACAAAACTGTAAGCCGGATAATTAACAGAAAAAGACCTGTATATCGTAGACGATCCGCCGCAGACGTCTGTGAAATTAACTGTTACGTATAATGACCACCAAAGGGGTTTCCCTCAAAAATCGTGAAAAAGTATCCTTGTTGCAAAGCTTCCCACTCGGCATTGGTAGTCCAATAAAAGCCGCTTCCCAAAGCGGTGGCAGCCTGTCCGGACGGAAAATACAGAGCAAACTCTCCTCCATGAGTGCCAATACCATATTGCATAAGGGCTTCGCTGACAGAAGAACTTTGTATTCCCAACCGCCAAGCAATCACAGGTTTCTGTACGGCAAAAGGAGATCCTTGTGATGAAAATGAAGCGCTTACCCATGCACTTAAGTCGGTATCGGCAGTACTTTGTTTCATAACGGAAACGGAATTTGCAGTGCTGCTCACTATAGACAAAGAAGAGGAAACCGTCCATGAAGCAGAAAGTCCATTGGGAAGATTATTGAGGGTGAAAGTGGAAGCGCAGGAGCCTACTATATCGGGGCCTGATATGGTTGGCAGAGTTCGCACATAATACTTTAAGTTACTTGAACCAAATGGACTGTAATTCCATGCATGTCTCATTAATGGCCATTCGTTCCATTTGGAAATAAAAATACCTTGTTGATTTGTTGTTATAGCTGAATGGTCTCCAGAACCCCAAGAAACTTTTCCCGGATAAGTTCCCTGTGATACCAATGTATAACTTCCATCGGACATGTAAATATCTTCTTCGGTAGTAACATAATAGCCAATCCATCGGTCTACACCTTGTTCTACTCTAAGCCATACATACCCGTGACAATTGAATTTCCGTGTTGAACTAAGGTTATCATATGTTATGATTTGTTGTGCATTAGGATAATTCTGTGCGTATTGACTATCAAAACCTTGCCTTATTTGAATACTTGACTCACATGTTGCCCATGTTGTGACAGGACTACCCATAGGTGTATAAATATCATACATTTGTGTATCTACACATTGTGCTTTTAATGAATACGAAAATACAATACTTGCTATAAAAGAAATTATTAATTTGTTCATAAGAGTAAAATTTAAAAAGGTACATTTGAATAAACGACAACATCTAACGTCAATTCATGTAGCGGCGGAAGGTCTTCTTCATTTAAAAAGAAGTGATGGTTCCCTACATAATAATCTGCAGGACAATGCTCTATTTCCGCGCCTACATAATGATTTCCGGAGCAGTCAAAAATCCAATAAAGAATACCGCCACTCCCAAGCATCATATTCGTCACAAAAAAATCCTGCCCGTTATATTTTACAAGCCAAACAGTTCCCCAATAATTGCCGGTTTTATCGGTTTCTGCCTTTTTTATCAGTTCCTTGAGCCATGTAAAATTTTTCAAGGGATCTTTCACATCACAAGCTGTGACAGTATGATTTTCATATTGTTCTGTGTTAACATCCTGTACATCCTGCTTGCAAGAAAAGAGTAACAAGCAAATTGTAAATAGAAATAGATACTTCATAATTTTACCTTATTAATTGGTACGACAACTCATCTATAACATTTATAGTTTGTTTATCAGCTACACCGGAAAACAACACCGCATTTTTTCTTTTTTGAGATAATTTTTCCTCATTCGAGTTATTTATCTTCAAAATCACATGTATTCTAGAATAATAATTCGTTCTGAAACCAAACCCCTTAAAATATTCAGCATATTTACTTTTCTGTTCATATCCGGAAACAAGGTTATATAATGTTTCTTTAGGAGTTTCTCTTAGTTCTTCATTCTTTGTTGTCAACTGGCATAATAAAACTTCCAATGCAGAAATGGAAATAATGAACAAACCTTTTTCGGTATCGGATGCTTTGCTATCTAAAAAAGAAAAATTCTGTATTTTCAAGTTATATTGTCTTAATAACTCTCCTGATGCATCTCTTCGTTTGTATAGTTCTCTTATTCCGTTAAAATCATCGAATAATTTATTTAGACCTTCATTCAAGTCATTGAAAGCAAAAACATCATAAAGTAATGGATATTGCAAACACAATATTGCTAAATCTTCCGTTGACAAAAATGATAATATTTTTTCCGGGATCTGACAAGTAGTAACCATTTCTTCATTACTATCAAGTTTTTTCCATTCTTTCATGCCTGGTTTCACAGGATAATCCCAAGTAACTTTTTTCTCTTGCGCTGTTGCAGTCAAGGTAAACCAACTCAATACTGCTAATAGCAAAATCTTATTTTTCATGTTTGTATTTTTTTAAGTAAATAATTTATTTATTTTGATTTGAATTTATATTTTCCAAAAAAACTATTTATCATTGGCTCCCGTTTTCGTTTCGGGAGCATCACACAATGCCGTTTCGTTCCATAGGTTTCATTGTTTTCATAAAAATTGTCTTGAAGCACTATAGTGAAAGTTCTTGTGTCGAATTTTTCAATTTAACAAAATTTTTAATACAGTCATTGATCAACGCAATACACTGTTGATTCTTCAAATTAGCTCCCATCATCAGTCCATTGATATCTTGATTAGACCCCATGAGATTAATGAATGGTTCGTATTCGTATTTGAGCATCACATTACCAAGACCAAACAGGATGGCGCACAAACTTTCAGGGTTATTCCAGTTTTCATTCGTTTTGGATAACCGAACTACTGTTTCCTGAATATGTTCTGCTATTTGGATAAATTTATCAATCTCGTCGTCCGTCATGTTGCCGATTACCTCCGGCTGCACCAATATCCTCTCTAAACAATGATAAAAGTGAAAACATTCCGTTTCATTCAGTTTTGATAAATCTATCTTTTCTATCAATTCCATCAATACTTTTCCTGCGTCCGAACGGTTTAACAATGCCGGAAGCATATTTAATTGTTTTGTCATTGCAACAAAACCGGCTTGAGCCGAGTTGTAAGCATACATTCCTCCGGACAATTCACAAGCAACATATTGATAAAATAATTCTTTAGTGCTCATACCTACTATATAAGTCGCTGGAATTTGCCTTCTTTCTATTTTTTCAATATAAGGTAACACCTTCATTTCTTCATCCGTAAAAGGAATGAATGGGTATAACTTACTATTGGACTCCCATAATTGTTCGCATATTGGGCTTGTTACATGGTCTTTCTCATACTGAAAATTGTCAGTATTGAGCAAATTACTATTACAAGAAACACATAAAGATGCAAAAAGGAATAATAATATTAAATTTTTCATGTTCATTTTTTTAAAGTTTATAATAATTTATTCACATACATACCATTGCTCCCTCTTTCAATTATCGGGAGCATCACACAATACCGTTTCGTTCCGTAGGTTTCATTGTTTTCATAAAAATTGTCTTGAAGCGCAGTGTTTTTCGTTTCATACGCTTCATTTTATTAATTGCTAAGACAGTACAAATATAATAAAAATTTAGTTTGAATAGCTAAATCTTTGGAAGATTTTATTATTCACCTGCGTTTTGGAATGCAATGCAGGCGTTTATATTGTTTCCCTATCGTTATCTTGTTCAATCTCAATCGCTTCACCAAGTAATTCGAGGGTCTTTTCCTGAGGCAATTCCTGAACGGTTCGCAGTTTGCGTTCAATGGCTCTTGACCGGATGCCGGCTTTATCTATCACGTTGGTGGCTTCCTCCAATTTCTTCTTGGTTTTCTCCAGCACAATCCCAAAGTTGCCGAATTCCGTTTTGACGGCTCCGAGGATTTCCCAAACCTCACTCGACCTTTTCTCAATGGCTAATGTCTTGAATCCCATTTGCAGACTGCTTAAAAACGCTACTAAATTGGTAGGGCCTACCACGGTGATTTTATACGCGCGCTGTAGGGTTTCGAAAAGCCCCGTCCTGCGCAGGATTTCCGCATACAAGCCTTCCGTCGGCACAAACATGATGGCAAAATCGGTAGTAACCGGCGGATTGATGTATTTATCACGGATATCTTTGGCATTTTTCTTTACCGAGTTTTCGAATTGTTTCGAGATAGCTTCCACATCGTGCGGATTTAGGTTCGTCCTATTTTCGTAGGCTTCCAGCAAGCGTTGGTAATCTTCATTGGGAAATTTCGAATCAATCGGCAGTAAGAGTGATTTATTGTCATTGCTTTTCCCCGGCAGTTTGATAACGTATTCCACCCTTTCCTGACTACCTTCTTTGATGGCTGCGTTTTGTTCGTATTGTTCCGGCGACAAGATTTGTTCCAAGATAGCGCCCAACTGTATTTCGCCAAGATTTCCACGCGTTTTGACATTGGTCAGCACTTTTTTCAGGTCGCCGACTCCGGAAGCGAGGGATTGCATTTCGCCCAATCCTTTGTGCACTTCTTCCAAACGGTCGCTAATCAGTTTGAAGGATTCATTGAAGCGTTTTTCGACGGTTTCCTGCAATTTTTCGTCCACCACCTTGCGCATCTCGTCCAATTTTTTGCTGTTTTCTTCCTGTAAGGTCTGGAGTTTCTTTTCGACGGTTTCCCTGATTTCCTTCAAGGTCTCTGCCGAATCTTTCCGAATTTGCTCCTGACGGCCGGAGAATGTTTCAAACTGCGCCTTCTGGGCGTTGGAAAGTTCCGCAACCGTTTTGGTCAGCGTATCGCCGAGCAATTTGAAAGCGTTATTTAATTCTTCCCGGTTTTCTTTGAGAGAATTCCGACTTTCCGCACGATTTCTTCCAAATTCATCCCGCACCAAGGGGTCTATTTTCGAAAGACCGGCGTCTAATTGAATGAAAGCGGTTTTCATCTCTTCCGAATTATCCTTGACTTTCTTCGTGAGGGTCAAGATGATATTCAAAAGAGTCAAAACAATAAGCGCTATGAGAAGGATGGTCGTCAGCATTTTTGTAACTCGTTGTTTGATACAATTAAAGCGAAATGTTCTTTAAACGTACCATTTGGAAATAGAAAATTGACTAAAACAATATCTCCTTGCGTGTACTTCATTCTAAATATTTAGCTATTATTTTAGAGGTATTTACTTTTGATGTATACAAAAATGCTGTTTTTTCTTCTTCAGGGGTTAATTCTCTCTCTATTTTACCCTCTTTGCTGATATGCTTTGAACTTGGAACAAAAAATAGCCCCAAGGATAAAATATAATCCATCGTTTTTTTTGCAAAAGGATTTCGTTCGTCAAAACTTAATGTTATTGTTGTCATAATTCCTCATTATCAAATTAGATTACAAAAATAAACAATTGTTTTGATTATTCCTAAAAGTTGCAGATATTTTTTATCTCGGTGTAGCTCTACGCCTTTCCATACGTACATAACGTCCGTAAGCTAAAGTATAGGGTTAAATAAAGTGTTATCCCTGTAGAAAAACAATTGATTGAAAAATTAAAATAACCTATTCCCGAAATGCGAAAAATGATAGCAGAATTGTTGCCGTAAAATCCGGTAAATTGATGTATCTTTGTCCACCTTTAATTTGGTCGATTATGAAAAGTAAAATTGCTTATATTTTCTTGTATGCATGGGCAAAAGCACACGCATGGTTGCCTGTAAGTGTGTTATATATCCTTGCTGATATTCTCTACGTATTAGTATATAAGGTGATGCGTTATCGGGTGAGAATGGTAAGAAACAATATGAAAGCCTCTTTTCCCCAAAAGACAGAAGCGGAACGGAAGTGTTTGGAGCGGGGATTTTATCATTATTTTTCCGATTATATAGTTGAATTGCTCAAACAGGCACACGTTTCCAAAGAAGAGATGCTTGCGCGCGCGCATATTACGAATCCGGAATTGATAGACCGGCTGGTTGACGAAGGATATACTTGTATTGCCGTATTTCTGGGGCATTACGGCAACTGGGAATGGTTTCCGGCATCGAACACGGTTTTCCGGAGCGCTTGCATGTATCCTATCTATCGTCCGTTGAACAATAAGGCTTTCGATAAACTGATAACGAATTTCCGCACCCGTTTCGGCGTGCATCTGATTGAAAAACACAGTACATCAAAATCCATTATCCAATTGAAACTTGATAAAACCCCGTCTATGGTATTCTTTCTTGCCGATCAAAACCCCGGCAGAGACTACCTCGAATACTGGAGTACCTTTCTCAATCGGGATACTCCTGTGCTCACCGGTCCCGAAAAAATCGCCCGCCGCTTGGAGTTACCGGTCGTTTTCGCTGATATGACTGTCGTTAAACGCGGCCAGTATTCCTTTGCATTTAAGTTGCTGACCAAAACGCCTCAATCCACTCCGGAGTTTTGGGTAACAGAAACCTACATTCGCCTGATGGAGGAATCCATATTGAAAAATCCCTCTTACTGGTTGTGGACGCACAATCGTTGGAAATATAAAAGAGAGCAGAACGCATGAAACCAACGGCTGTCATTATTTTCCGATAACATAAAAAATAAGACGCTTCCCAGTATTCCAAATTTAATTCTTAATTTTTAATTCTTAATTTTTAATTTATTTAATATTGCGTAAATGAAGCAGATACAAATTCCATGACAAGTGGCAACTCCATCCGCCAGTACGTCCAAGTATGTCCGCCATCCTTCACACGATATTCATGCGGGATATTATTTTTCCTGAAACAGATGTGCATCAGGCTATTACCTTCGTACAAAAAATCATCGTCTCCACAGCTTATATACCAGCGTA
>JAITNQ010000259.1 GCA_031290435.1 Candidatus Symbiothrix sp.
TGCAGGAAGGAAGCACCCAACTGAATGTAAAAGTGTATAGCATGGAGGTCTATCTGAAAGATGAATATGACCTTTCCGATCCCATCGGCGGTTTGAATTTGAAAATCAATGAC
Source organism: Candidatus Symbiothrix sp. (assembly GCA_031290435.1). Lineage (GTDB taxonomy): Bacteria > Bacteroidota > Bacteroidia > Bacteroidales > Azobacteroidaceae > Azobacteroides. The sequence goes on from JAITNQ010000259.1 coordinate 114, forward strand.
AGGGAACTGACGGAAACAGCCGAGGGAACTTATTCTCTATCCTTGGGAAGCGATACCATCCGGGGACTTCAGAATTTCGATTTACAGTTCGATTATCAAGGGAAAACGGTATCTGCCTCTACATCCGTTCCGCAAGCGGTGACCAACCTGAGCATCGAACCGACGTCCATTACCCGTACTTCGTCCTACTATTTTTGGGATACGACAGATACAACCGAAATTAAACTGACTTGGGACGACCCCGACCGCAGTTATTATCAGGTTTATATCGAAAGTCCTGCCACGTCCGATATGCCGTCAATGGGGGGAGGCACGCAATTCCGCCGACGGATGATGCAGCCGTTTCAAGGCAGCAGTTACACCACTACTTCACGGGAATTTATGTCGGTGGGGGCTTATAGCATTTCCGTTTACCGGGTAAACAAGGAATATGTCAATCTCTACGAACGTATCAGTTCCTCGGATTTGTCCAATCCGGCGAGCGCCGTTCAAAACGCTCTCGGTATATTTACGGCGATGAGCGTAGCCGGTGTGCGGTTTTATGTATATGAGAGTGCAGACGAATAATTACATTAAAAATAACAGATTATGAACAAGTGGTATTTGATTTAAAATCCAATCAATTTCATTCCCAAAATATTTTTTTGTACTTTTGCTCCTCATATTACCTGATATTACCTGATAATGAAACAAACGATATTGTTTTTTCTTTTATGCCTGTGCATTTGTCCCGTACAATCACAGGAAAGCTATATGTTCCGTTTGCTATTGAAAGACAAAGGGGATACGCCTTTTTCCGTGGATAGACCGGAGGAATTTCTTTCTCAAAAATCCATCGAAAGGCGAATCAGACAAAAACTAACTGTCGATAGCATTGACCTGCCTGTTTCTCCGGCATATTTTGAAGCAATAAAAAAAACGGGAGCGGAAATCCGAACTGCCAGCAAATGGGTGAAGACCATTGTTGTACAACTCACAGATTCGTGTATTGCTTCCGAATTACGAGAACTTCCGTTTGTTGATGAGGCATATTGCGTTTGGAAAGGTGTTTTGCCGAATTCCTTTACCGGCATCAATCGTCCGAATGAAACAAAAAAAAATTCCACGCTCTCCGGTACGTCTGAAGTAACTACAAAAGAGGAAACAACAGGCCTTACATCAGAAAATGATTATGGAGCCGGTTTTGATCAGATTCGCTTGAACAACGGCCATTTATTACACAACGCCGGTTTCAGGGGAAAAGGCGTCAGTATTGCCATAGTTGATGAAGGTTTTATGAATGTCGACCGTATCTCGTTTTTTGATCAAAACAAATTAATGGATGTAAAAAGTTTCAACCATGAAACAAGCGATCCCCTACGTGCAGGTATGGATCACGGCACAAGGGTTCTATCCTGCTTGCTGTCTGACAAACAGGGAGAGATGATAGGCACCGCTCCGGAAGCCGACTATTACCTGTTCCGGTCGGAAATCAATCAGGAAGAATATCCGGTGGAAGAGGATTATTGGATAGCCGCATTAGAATATGCCGATAGTCTGGGCATTGATATAATGACCACCTCCTTGGGTTATTCCAATTTCAACGATGCTGCGATGAACCATTCCGTTTCACAATTGGACGGCAAAACCATTCCGATGAGCCGGGCAGCTGCTTTGAGCGCTTCAAGAGGAATGTTATTGTTTATTTCTGCCGGAAACGAAGGAAACAAAAACTGGAAATTCATAACAATGCCGGGAGATGCTGAGAATGTGATTACGGTAGGAAGTATCATGCGCGATTCTACACGCTCCGCTTTTTCTTCTACGGGTTATACCGCCGATAACAGGATAAAGCCCGATTTGGTGGCCATGGGTTCCAATGTCAGCATCGTTTCGAGCGACGGATCTATTATCCAATCAAACGGAACTTCTTTTGCTACGCCTATTTTGGCCGGATTGGGGGCTTGTCTGTGGGAAGCTTTCCCTGACTTGACCGCCTTCGAAATGATAAAACTGCTGCAAACATCCGGCAACCGCTATCTTCAACCGGATTCTTTGTTCGGATATGGAATTCCCGATGTATTTAAAGCCTATATCCAACACACAACCGGAACAAAAAAACCGGAAAGTATAAAAAGACAAGCATTTATATATCTATTGAATAACCGTTTATACATCCATATTGAAAATACCGCAAAATACGATATATATATATATACCAATACCGGCATTCGACTGCTGTCTGTCTCCAACTCACCGGAGTCAATAGATGTATCATCATTACCCAAAGGATTTTATATCGCTTACATAAAGACAGAAAACAAACCATACATACAGAAATTTGTAAAAAAATAGCCCGATGAACTACCTGAGCCTTTCGCAACTCAACGAATTAGTCAGACAAGCGGTTAAGAACGCCGTTTCTGAAACCTATTGGATAATGGCCGAAACATCAGATGTTCGCATAAATGGCGCCAACCATCATTGTTACTTGGAATTTGTGGAAAAAAATCCACATACCAACGCCATTATTGCCCGTTCCAAAGGTTATATTTGGGCAAATACTTTTAAGTTGTTGAAATCTTATTTCGAACAGAAAACCGGACGGGAGTTCGGCTCCGGTTTAAAAGTCTTGGTACAGGTTTCGGTGGAATTTCATCCGGTTTTTGGTTTCGGTTTAAATGTATGGGACATTGACCCGGACTATACTTTGGGCGATTTACAAGCACAACGACGAGCCATCCTGAAACGCTTGGAAGAAGAAGGCATCCTTTCCTTGAATAAAGAATTGGCATTACAGCGCTTACCGCAACGAATAGCCGTTATTTCTTCTCCGACCGCCGCCGGATACGAAGATTTTCTCCAACATTTATCCAACAACCGGCAAAATTTTGTTTTTTATCCCCGGCTTTTCCCCGCGCTCATGCAAGGCGAACAAACCGCAACTTCTATCATTTCAGCTTTGGATAGCATATATGCATACCAAAACTTATTTGATGTGGTCGTTATTATCCGGGGCGGTGGCGCTACTTCCGACCTGGCCTCTTTCGATTCATACGATTTGGCAGCTAACTGCGCCCAATTTCCCTTACCCATTGTTACCGGAATCGGACACGAACGGGACGATACGGTCTTGGATTTTGTTTCTTTTTACCGGGCCAAAACACCTACGGCCGTAGCCGATTTCCTCATTGACCGGATGGAAGAAACATTGAACGAATTAATGGATTGTCAAGAAAATATAACAGACAGGGCGCAATCAATCTTAGCGAATGCTTCCGAACGCTTGCTGGCACAAACTTCTTACTTGCCTCTTTTTACCAACAGGCTGATCGAAAAGGAAAAATCGGCATTGGAAATAACTTGTTTCAAAATACGCAATGCAAGCCTGCAAAAATTGACCCAGCAGGAGGCTTTACTGAAAGGAAAAGAAGCCTTTTTAAAATTATCTTCTCCCGAATACATCCTTGCCAAAGGATATTCTATTACGCTCAAAAACGGAAAGGTCGTAAAATCAGCACAAGAATTACAGACCGGCGATCGTATCGAAACCGTTTTGTCGAAAGGAAAAATTAGCAGTACCGTACAAGCATAAGGCAATTGTTATTTCAATTCCAGATAACACCAGACCGGATAGTGATCGGAATTTCTCAGTTTCCCGACCGTACAATTATAAGATTTGATATTCTTACCGTATAAAATATAATCAATCCGAAATAAGAAACGGTATTTGTTGTAAGTGATACCCAATCCAAAACCGCTATCCACAAAGGCGTCACAAAGATTTCCCTTGATTTTATGCCGGGCGTATGAAATGGGTGTATCATTAAAATCTCCACAAACAATGATATACGGATTTTTATTCTTTGCTACAATATCGGCAATCAACTGTGCCTGAAGCGCCCTGATTTTGTAGGCGGGCGAAAGTCGTTTCGTCATCGTTTTCGTAAAAACATCCAAAGACTGTGTGCCGATTTCTTGGGTCATCTTATAATAATTATTCCTTTCTTCTTCAGATAATTTATTAGACTCCAAATGATTATTAATCAAGGTCACTTTTTTGCCGTGAATATCCAATTCGGTAACGAATGAACCGTTGTAGTCGCTTTCATAAGGCACTTTCCGGGTCGAAAGAATAGGAAATTTAGAGAAAATAGCCAAGCCGAGAATTTCACTTTGATAGGGAAAGTGCAAGTAATGAATAAAATGGTAAGGGTAATTTTTCATTGCTTTCAGGATATCTTTTTCCTTCAGAAATCCGGGCGTAGTGACAGCCGCACCATACTCTTGGAGGCAAACAACATCAGCATCGGCATCTTTGATATATTGCAGAATTTTATTGGGTTGATCAGGCGTATCCCGTTTGATGGATTCAAATCTCATCACATTGTATGTCAATAATTTGAACGAATTTTCGGGAATTTCTTTTGTCTTCAGGTGTAGCGGAAAATACGTATGGATAGCGGGAAAACACACCAACAATACCAAAAAATTCAAACCCATCATTCGCCAATTTTTAAGAAACAGCCAAACACACAACAGCAGTATATTCCCCAATAGAATAAAAGGGAAAAACAAGCCCAAATAAGGAAAAATAAGCGACCTGTAGGGCGAAACATAGTCGGAATAAGCCGATGCAAGCAAAACAAGCAGTGTAAGCACATTCAGGAGACCTAAAAATTGCCGGAAGAAACGCACCACCGGTTTCTTTCGCTTATTTTTTGCCGGCTTTGAAGAGTTTTTTCTTTTCATCTTCCGATAAGCTGTCATAGCCTGAGTATTTAATTTTATCCAATATCCGGTCTATTTCTCTGTTTTCATTTGCTTTGCGAGCATTATACGTCCAATCTGTTTCCGGACGTTTGTGTATATTCATCTTAGGCGGCTTTTTTTTGAAAAGGCCTCCTAACTTGTTTTTGACTGTTTGCAGATAGCTACCGCCCCTATTATTCCTCCAGTTTCCGTTATGCTTCCGCCAATACAAAATAAGGATGATACCGAATAACATTCCGCCCAGATGTGCAAAATGAGCCACATTGTCACCCGTCCGATTGGAAAAGCCCATATACAATTCGAGTAAACCGTAACCAATCACCATGTATTTGGCTTTAATCGGTACGGGAATAAACATGAGGTACAAGGGTACATCCGGAAAAATCATTCCAAACGCCAGTAAGATACCGAAAACCGCCCCCGACGCCCCTATTATAGGCACCGGAGAATAAAAAGAAATCAATGCCTGAATAATACCCGCACCGATACCGGTCACTAAATAATAGGTAAGAAACCTTGCTTGTCCCCAGTAAGTCTCCAAAACACGTCCAAACATATACAAGGCAAACATGTTAAAAAACAAATGCCAAAAATCGACGTGCGTAAACATGTAGGTAACCAACTGAAAAACATAAAAATAGCCGGAAGCAAAACCATGCAATCCCAGTATATTGAATAAATATATTCCGCTATATTGCAACACAAAGCAAGCCAACCAGACAATAACATTGATAATCAGGAGATTTCTGGTTACGACCGGTATATTGCTAAGAAAACTGTTGTTTTGATAATAAGACATCGTTTTTCTAATTTTTAAACTGCAAAAGTAAAAGAAATTCTTGTTCAACACAAATAATTAGCAGATGTATTTATTAATTAATGATTATTAACTACTGCAATGGGTCTATTGTAAAAAAAAATTCATATATTTGTATTATATTATATTCATAATCATGAATAAAAATAATATAAATTTAATATACAACCGGAAATCGGCGCCTTTGCAGCCTTTTTTCCGGGATTCTCCGTTTTTCGGCACGAATTTTGCAGGTATATTTTTCGAAAGCGATTTATGTTTGCCATCAGGTTCGATTCTGAAAGATGAAGACGTTTCAAAAGTTTGTTCTGTGGTAAAATAATGTAAAGTAAGATTTTACAGATGAATAAAGAGGCAAAAATATATGTTGCAGGACATACCGGTTTAGTAGGTTCTGCCATACTAAAGAACTTGCAGTCAAAAGGATATACCAATTTCTTATTGCGGAATTTTTCCGAATTGGATTTGACTGATCAGTCTGCTGTTTTCCGATTTTTCGAACAAGAAAAACCGGAGTATGTCATACTCGCAGCCGCGAAAGTAGGCGGAATTGCTGCCAATACGACTTACAGGGCGCAATTTATCTATGAAAATAGCCAGATTCAAAACAATGTCATCCATGCATCCTGGTTGAACAAGGTAAAAAAGTTGTTGTTTCTGGGTTCTACTTGTATTTACCCAAGAGAAGCGCCTCAGCCGATGGTCGAAGATTGCCTGCTGACTTCTCCTTTGGAATATACCAACGAACCTTATGCGATTGCAAAAATAGCCGGAATTAAAATGTGTGAAAGCTATAATCTACAATATGGCGCCAACTTTATTGCGGTTATGCCCACAAATTTATACGGGCCGAACGATAATTTTGATTTGGAAAAATCACATGTGTTACCGGCGATTTTACGGAAGACACATCTGGCCAAAAGTCTTATGAACAACGATTTGGATGCGATACGAAAAGATTTTGACCGCCTTCCCGTAGAAGGCGTTTCCGGAAAAGATACGGAAGAAGTCATTCTTTCCTGCTTGGATAAATACGGTATAAAGAAAGAAAGTGTGGAAATTTGGGGAACAGGTCTGCCCATGCGCGAATTTTTATGGAGTGAAGATATGGCAGACGCCTGCGTTTTTGTGATGGAAAATGTCAATTTTTCAGATTTGAAAACACAAGAAAAAGAAATCCGAAACACACACATCAATATTGGCAGCGGTAAAGAAATCTCCATCAAAGATTTAGCTGCACTAATCGCCCGGACGTTGAATTATCAGGGAAAATTTATTTTTAATGCCGACAAACCGGACGGAACCTTACGCAAACTAACAGACCCCTCCAAATTGCACCGGTTGGGCTGGAAACACAAAATTGAGATAGAAGAAGGTATAAAAAAATTAGTTGATTGGTATTTATGGGAAAAGTAGCATTGATTACCGGAATAACCGGACAAGACGGAGCCTATTTATCGGAATACCTGATTAAAAAGGGATATACGGTACACGGTATCAAAAGAAGGTCTTCCTTATTCAATACGGACAGGATAGACCATTTGTACCAAGACCCGCATCAGGAAAACCGGAATTTGATTTTGCATTACGGCGATATGACCGATTCGATGAATATAACCCGTATTATTGGCGAAATCCAACCGGACGAGATATACAATATGGCAGCGCAAAGCCATGTAAAAGTTAGTTTCGATACACCGGAATATACGGCTAATGTAGATGGATTGGGGACTTTACGGATATTGGAATCCGTCCGGCTGCTGAATCTGGTGGCAAAAACACGCATATACCAGGCTTCCACCTCCGAATTATACGGCTTGGTGCAGGAAATACCCCAAAAGGAAACTACGCCGTTTTACCCCAGAAGCCCTTATGCCGTAGCGAAATTATATGCGTATTGGATCACGGTAAATTACAGGGAAGCGTACAAAATGTTCGCCTGCAACGGTATTCTGTTTAATCACGAATCGCCTTTGCGTGGTGAAACTTTCGTAACCAGAAAAATAACACGGGCGGTGTCCCGAATTGCGCTAAACATCCAAAAAGATGTTTACATGGGCAATCTATCCAGCAAAAGAGACTGGGGACATGCAAAAGATTATATTAAAGCAATGTACCTGATACTACAGCAAGATGCACCCGATGATTATGTGATTGCTACGGGTATCACAACCACTATCCGGGATTTTATCAAAAAAGCTTTCGCTGAAATAGGAATTACAGTGGAATTTACCGGACAAGGAGTCAATGAAACAGGTAAAATAGTGGAGATCAATACCACTATTTTTGCGGACAAAATCGGTGAAACGTTTTTAAATGATATGCTGAAACGAAAAGGAGAAGCTATCGTAAAAATCGATCCGAAGTATTTTCGCCCTACGGAAGTAGAGTTACTCATCGGCGATGCAACAAAAGCCCGCACAAAACTCTCATGGAACCCTCAGTATGATTTGGATATGCTCATTAAAGACATGATGCAAAATGATGTTAAAGAAATGAAAAAAGAAGCCTATCTGAAAAGTGCAGGGTATAGAATATTAAATTACTTTGAATAAAAAATCAGGCATAATGATGCGTCCAAACGATCATATCATACTATCTAAATATGACAATAAAGCACTTTTTTTGCAAAATTCATGTTTTTTTTTGTTTGGCTTAATAATTATGTCTATATTTGAGGCGGATTTTATTATATAGGTATGTTATAATTAAAATTATTAATAAGATGTTTAAAAAATTTAAATTTTTATGAAAACAAAAATCTTTCTACTTTCTTTGCTATTGAGCTTTGTTTGCTATACTTTTGCACAACAAACGCGGGATTACGAAAGTAAAACGCCGGGTTACTTGACGGCATTTAAGCACAGCAATGCAGCCGACAATTGGTTTATTAGTATTGGCGCCGGTGCGCAGACATTATTCGGAGATAATGATGCAAAAGCAGGCTTCACCGACCGTATCACCTTCATTCCGACAGTAGCTGTAGGAAAATGGTTTACCCCGATTTGGGGAGTACGTTTGAAAGGTCAGGGCGGCACTGTCCATGGGTTTGAATATGATGGCGCTTATATGCAACATCTCGGATACTACAATGTACACATAGACGCTATGTGGAATCTGGCAAACTATTGGGGCGTTTATTCCCCAACGAAGGTTTTCAGCTTCATCCCTTATTTAGGTTTGGGTTACGGCCACAAAAATCAAATTGCCGATGACGTTGTTCCGCCGGTGGTTATTGGAAATAGTGATGGGCAGTATCATCGCTATTCTACTGTGCTTTCAGTAAATCCGGGTATCCAATTTGGATTCCGTTTATCTGAACGGCTAAATCTGGATTTTGATTTGGGTGCAGCTGTCGTTCCCGACTATTTTGACAGAATCGTGCATAAAGCTGAAAATGAAGCCATTATTTCTGCTACGGGAGGACTGACATTCAAATTAGGTAAAACGACTTTTGATGCGGTTGAACCGATAGACTACGCGTTAATCAATGAGTTGAATGGAAAAATCAACTCTCTCCGCGCAGAAAACGACCAATTGTCAAAACGGCCGGTTTCTTGTCCGGAATGTCCGGAAGTAGCGCCTGTTACAAACGTCACAGAAATCAATTATGTGCCGAACGTAGTATTCTTCCGTTTGAACAGCTCACAAATAGATGCTAATCAACAGATCAGCGTTTATAATACGGCTGAATTCGTTAAGAATACCGGCGAAAAGATCAAAGTAATCGGTTATGCAGACAAAAATACAGGTTCGGCCAAGTATAACCTTGGTATTTCGGAAAGACGGGCAAAAATTGTTGCAAAGGAACTGACAACCAAGTACAATATTCCTTCCGAAAAAATTACAGTTGAATGGAAAGGTTCAGAGCTACAACCTTACCCGCAAAACAACTGGAACCGCGTTGTTATCATGAGCGCACAATAAGCAAGGAAACATTAAAAAAGAAAAAGCATCCAAAATTTGGGTGCTTTTTTTGTCTATTTCCATAATAAAAACTAATTTTGCACGTTTAGAAAAAAGTATGCAGAAAGATAAGAGCAGATACGGTTTTTTAATCAAGTGGTTCATTATCGTTGGGGATATAATTGTAATCAACCTATTATTCTTGGGGGTTTACCAATGGTCTCATACGTATGAAATAGAGAATTTTAGATCTAAATTGAGAATGATTATCCTCTTACTCAATTTTAGTTATATTTTTGCCATTTACTTTGTGCCGGTTCGGATTTACAAGCCGGTTATGTTTACAGATAAGGTTATCCAGCGTTCGACGTCTCTGATTGCCATGCACCTGATTATCTATATTACCTGCCTTTTTTTCCTGAAATTAGAAATGGATATCATCCCTACCCTTTTCATTTTGTATTATTATTTTGCCTTATTCATTATTTTTACAATCTGGCGGGTTTTTGCCAGAGAATCATTGAAACTTTACAGGAGAAAAGGACGGAATTACAAACGGGTCATCATTGTCGGCGCCGGCAAAAACGGAATGAACCTGTATGCGGAAATGAAAAAAGAAATCGCCTACGGTTATTCCATTTATGGTTTTTTTGACGATAATATTTTATTGAAAAATACATTGCCGAACTACATCGGAATGACATATGAGGTAGAAAATTTCGCTTTGGATAATAATATCGACGAAATATACTGCACATTGCCCAATTCTCAAGATGAGAAAATTATCCGGATATTTAATTTTGCGGAAAAAAATATGATCCGGTTTTATCTGGTACCGGAATTTTCACGTTATGTAAAAAGACGTTTGGATTTGGAAAGCATCGAATCCGTACCGGTAATGGCAGTTCGCTCAGAACCTTTGCAATTCGTACACAATCAGATGATTAAAAGAGCATTTGATATACTCTTTGCTTCCCTTTTCCTGATAGGTGTATTTCCTGTATTGTATGTCATTTTTGGCCTGCTGATTAAGTTGTCTTCATCCGGCCCGATTATTTTCAAACAGAGCAGAACCGGGATATACGGCAAAGATTTCGATTGCTACAAATTTCGCTCCATGCGAATCAATGACGACGCCGACGAAAAACAAGCTGAAAAAGACGACCCCAGAACCACTAAAATCGGACAGTTTTTACGTCGCTCCAACTTAGACGAAATACCCCAGTTTTACAATGTCCTGAAAGGAGATATGAGTGTGGTAGGCCCCCGTCCCCACATGCTGAAACACACGGAATTGTATTCCACAATCATAGATAAATACATGGTGCGGCACCTGATTAAACCGGGCATTACCGGTTGGGCGCAAGTAAACGGTTACAGAGGTGAAACAAAGACAATGGAACAAATGGAAGGCCGTGTACGTTATGATGTGTGGTATCTTGAGAACTGGACATTTTTATTAGATATAAAAATCATATTAGTGACCATTCTGAATATGTTCAAAGGAGAGAAAAACGCTTACTAATGTTTGAAGTTATCACAACCGAAGATAAAGAGAAATGGAATGAGGTAGTCTGTTCGATGAAGCATTATGACTTTTATCATTTGGCAGAATACCATCTGTTAGACGCTACCGGCACGCCGCTATTGCTTCATTACCGGAATCAATCAGGCGGCGCATTGGCGCTCCCCATTCTCTTGCGCACGATCGAAGGCACTCCCTACCATGATATCGGTTCTGTGTACGGCTACGTAGGCCCTTTGACCAATCTTACCAACCCGGATGTAAGCAGCTACCGGGCTTTTCAGCAGGAATTACGCCATTTTTTTGATACCTGTTCCATTGTATCCGCCTTTGCGCGTATGCATCCGCTTTTCTCCGGACAGGAAAAAATAATGGGAGAAATGGGGGAAGTTATCGACGTCAATATGACAGCATGCATCGACTTAAAACTACCTGAAGATGAACAAAAAAGACAATATGCCCATTCTTTAAAAAACCGCATCAACCGACTGAAAAGGAAAAACCTGACCGTGCGAATCACCAAAAGCCGGGCAGATATTGACGCGTTCATAGCGGTCTACCGGGAAAATATGGAACGCGTACATGCTTCCGAAATGTATTTTTTCTCAAACGAATATTTTTATCAATTTATCGAAACCATTCCTTCCGCTTTATTATTGGCTTTTTATGAAGACGAAATAATCGGCGGCTCTTTGTTTACCGAATGTAACGGCATTGTTCAAACCCATTTAAGCGCCAGCCGGAACAAATATCTTTATTTAAGCCCGATGAAATATATTTGGGACTATATCCGAATCATTACCCAAAAAAAACAGATGGATTACTTGCATTTAGGCGGTGGAGTCGGAGGACAAAATGATTCCTTGTTTGCTTTCAAATCCCAATTTTCAAAACAATATCTTGTTTACAAAACTTGGCGATATATTCATAAACAAGCCATTTATAACGAATTACTCCATGAAAAATTCGGAGGCGATACACCTCAGTTATCCTATTTCCCCCTCTACAGAGCGCAACAATCATGCTAAGCAGATAAAAACAATCCATTAAAATCACTTGCATTAAAAAAAAATGACTACCTTTGTATGAATATGGGAAGAATTGTTGCCATAGATTATGGAAAAAAACGGACCGGTCTTGCTGTTTCCGATCCGATGAGACTGATAGCAGGAGGATTGACAACTTTACCAAGTCATACGGTTATCGCTTTTTTGAGGCAATATACACTTGAGAATGAGGTAGACTTGTTTTTATTGGGTGAACCCCGGCAAATGGATTATCAGCCTTCCGAAAATATGGGAAATGTATTGAAATTCAAACGGCAACTACAACAATCCATTCCCAGCATTGAAATTAAAATGGTCGATGAACGATTCACTTCCGTTTTAGCGCATCGAACCATGCTTATGGGCGGATTGAAGAAAAAAGATCGCCGGGATAAAGCCATGGTCGACGAATTAAGCGCAACAATTTTATTACAATCTTATTTAGAAACAATTCGTATTAGTTAGTATATGATTTTACCGATATTTTTGTACGGGCAACCTGTTTTAAGAAAAGTTACGAAAGATATTCCGCTGGATTATCCGAATCTGAAAACGTTATTGGATAATATGTTTGAAACGATGTATAATGCTGACGGGGTGGGACTGGCAGCTCCTCAAATCGGCTTGGAAGATCGTATTTTAGTGATTGACCTTAGTCCTTTGGCGGACGAAGACCCTTCTTTTATGCACTTTAAGAAAGTGCTTATCAATGCCCATATCATTGAAAAAGAGGGAGAAGAAGTATCCGTAGAAGAAGGTTGCTTATCCGTTCCGACTATTCATGAAAAAGTACCCCGGCAAAACAGCATCCGGATTCAGTACTTGGACGAAAACCTTCAGCCGCACGACGAAGTGTACGAAGGATACAAAGCAAGGGTTATCCAGCATGAGTACGATCATCTGGAAGGAATTATGTTTGTGGATCTTATACCCGGTATAAGAAAACAGATAATCCGGTCGAAACTAAATAAAATAATGAAAGGCGATGTAAATTGTTCCTATAAAATTAAACCTCTCGCAAGAAAATAAGTCTAAATACCGAGGTGACGGAACAATGACAAAACAATGTCCCTTATTATACTTATACATATATGCAATACAGCGCGTTAAAAAGAACCGTTTTTATATTTTTCTTGTTTTGTGCAGGCTTTGCAATCCCTGTTCAATCCCAGATCAATACCAACAGAGTGCTTGCCATTGGCAAAAACGCTTTGTATTTTGAAGACTATGTGCTCTCTATTCAATACTTTAATCAGGTAATCCGAGCGAAACCCTATTTGGCGGAACCTTATCTTTACCGGGCTATCGCCAAATTAAGTTTAGATGATTACAATGGCGCAGAGGATGATTTGACATTTTGTATAGAAAGAAATCCCTTTTTATTTTATGCTTACTTGTATCGAGGCATTGCCCGGCAATATCAAAATAACTATGCAAGCGCTATCGACGACTATAACAAAGGACTCGAATTCCGTCCGGAAGACAGACAAATGCTGATCAACAAAGGAATTGCTTACGTACAGAAAAAAGATTATGATTCGGCGCTTGTCGCTTTAGACCGACTGATAAAATACCAACCGAAATTCACCGAAGCATACGTAACAAGAGGTTCGATACATGCTGAAAAAGGAGATACGGCGCAGGCTTTGGCCGACTATACCAAATCCCTTGAAATGAATAAATATTATGCGCCTACTTATGGACAACGCGCCTTGCTTTATTACCAACAAGAAAAATACCAAGACGCCCTGTCCGATTTAAATGAAGCCATTCGATTGGAACCTAAACAAATAGGATATTACATCAATCGGGGATTGGTTCGCTATAACCTGAACGATTTAAGAGGAACCATGTCGGATTTTGATGCGGTTATTAATTTGGATTCCCGCAACACAGTAGCCCGGTACAACAGAGGGCTTCTTCGCGCTCAAGTAGGTGATAGCCGGGGTGCAATAGAAGATTTTAATATAGCAATCAACAACGAGCCTGATAATTTTATGGCGATTTACAACCGTGCAATTCTCAACAATGAAACACATAATTACCGGAATGCCATCGCAGATTTAGACCGTGTTTTGGAAGAATATCCATACTTTGTGACGGGTTATTATTTCCGTTCTGAAATCAAACGGGAAATGCGTGATGCAAAAGGAGCGGATACGGACTATTGGCATGCCTACAATATGGAACAAACCCTGCGGAAAGAAAAAGAAAAAGGAAAAGTGATTACAGGAAAAGGCGTTTTCGATCCGCCGGCTCCGGGAGAAGAAAATACCACTGGTGTTGAAGATGAAAAAACAAGGGAAAGATCAGATCAAAATATTGAGAAATTCAACCGCTTGGTGGTGTACGATAAAGAAGAAGAAATCAAATCTTCCTATAAAAATGAAATCAGGGGAAGGGTGCAGGACAAACATGTGAAAGTAGACCTGATGCCCCAGTTTGTCATCACTTATTATGAAAAACCGGAAGTGATAGACCAAACCGCTTCCCGCTATAATAAAACAATTTCCGACTACAATGCAAAACAAATGTTGAAGTTGAAATTGAAAGCGGTGAATGATGAAGCCGCACTGACAGACCAACAAGTAGACCTCCATTTTAAATCTATTGATGACTATTCTTTGGCTATTGACAGAAATTCCGACAATATCGACGCCTATTTCGGCCGGGCCATGGATTTTATGGTGCTACAGGATTTATCGGAAGCAATAGATGATTTCAGTAAACTAATCAAATTAGATCCCAATTTTGTATTGGCTTATTTCAACCGCGCTGTGGTCAGGTATAAACAAGTACAGATTGAGAATTATGATAGTAATGACAATGACGCCAATAATTTAACTTTAAATATTCAAACAAAAAAGAATATACGGCTACCCGCTCAACCGGTCATCAATACGCCCGTTCATTCCGGTGTGGACAATACCCCACAAGGCGGCGTCATTGATAATAAACGAAAATTCGATTACGACCAAATTATGCGGGATTATGCAGCAGTTATAGAATTAGACCCTAATTTTATCTACGCCTATTTCAATAGAGGCAATATCCGGTGTGCGCAAAAAGATTTCCGCACGGCACTGATTGATTACGATGAAGCCATAAAAAGAAATCCTGATTTTGCAGAAGCCTATTTCAACAGAGGCTTGACACGCTTGTACATAGGCGATACCAACCAAGGAATCGCCGATTTAAGTAAAGCCGGAGAATTGGGAATCGTAGACGCCTACAGTATTATCAAGAAAATGACTGCTGATTAATCCTACCCGTCATTGCGTGCCGGTGAAATATCATTTAAAGAGTTCCTTTAATTGTTCGGCGTCAAGATCAATTAATTCTGCAACCTCTTCTAACGACATTCCTTTTTGAAAACATTTCCGGGCTATTTCAAAACTTTTTTGATTGAT
>JAITNQ010000272.1 GCA_031290435.1 Candidatus Symbiothrix sp.
CCTTTTTCGTTTTCCGATTCGCCTTCAATTTCAGGAAACTTTGCCCGCCAGATTAAGAACGCAATTATCAATACTATTATTCCAATGATGATATATGGCGGAAAAACACGCAGAGCCTCTTCTTGCAGAAACGGTTCGTAAGTTCCGGCTACTTTCATGGCGCTTATTTGTTCAGTATTGGGTTCATTCCCCGACAAAATAAACAATGTTCCGGCTGTGACGCCGATAATACTGCCGATCGGATTGAACGATTGCGCAAGATTCATGCGCCGTTCGGAAAAAGATTTATCTCCGAGATTGAGGATGTATCCGCTTGCGCCGATTTCGGTAAACGAAAGTCCTGCTCCGATAACAAAGATAGCGCCAAGAAAAAACAAATATTGTCGTGTGGCAGCAGCCGGATAAAACAGGAAACAGCCAATGGCAAAAATGGATAATCCCAACAATATTCCAGATTTATAGCCGCGTCGTTGCATGTAAATACCGGCAGGTAATGCCAGACAGAAATAGCCGATTTTATACATAAACAGCACAAAACCGGTTTGCGTGAGGGATACTTCCATTGATTTCATAAACTGTTTGATAAGTACATCATTCAGCGTACTGGGCATCGCCCACAGAAAATAGAGAGACGCCACCAAAGCAAAAATCAGTGCAAATCCCGGAAAAATCAGTTGCGGTTTGTCTTTTTTCTTCATTTACCCTTCATTTATATATAAAAGTTTTCAGGTGGATTGATTACAATTCCCGGATGTTTTTCCATTTCTTCTTCTACCAAATCAACCCCCAATCCAGGTCGGTCGGACAAATGCAAACACCCGTCCGAAATCATTTCCGAGACAGGATGGTCGATGACGGTATCGCGCCATGGCACGTCGTTCAACATAAATTCCTGCCGGAAGAAATTCGGAATACTTGCACATACCTGTGCAGATGCCAAAGTAGATAAAGGTCCGTTCGGATTATGCGGCGCAATCAGTACATTATAGGCTTCTGCCGTGATTGCCATCCGTTTCAACTCGGAAGGTCCGCCACAACGTGTAATATCCGGCATGATGATGTCACATACATGTTTTTCGAGCAGGGAGCGAATCCCAAACCGGGTATAATGCCGTTCACCGACACAGATAGACACTTCTGAAGGGATTCGTTCACGCATGGCGCGTAAGGTTTGAGAACTTTCAGGCCCGGCCGGCTCTTCATACCAGGTAATATTTAATTTAGCCAACCGTTCAGCCATTTTCACCGCAATCCGGTAATTCAGCATGGCATGGGTTTCAATCATGATCTCAAAATCCGGACCTACTGCATCTCTGACGGCTTTCGATACTTCAAAAGCCAAATCCTGTTGCCCGGATGTAAGTGTTAGATTGGAAGACAAATTTTCTCCATAAAGATAATTGGTATGCGCAAAAGGATCAAATTTCAATCCTGTAAAACCGGCTTCTTTCACCTTGGCGGCTTGCTCTGCATAATCAGCGGCATTATGACCGCCGCCCGTAAACCAGTAATTGGCATATAACAGAATATCTTTCCGATATTTACCGCCCAGCAGTTCATAACATGGAACACCCAAAACTTTTGCCTTCAAGTCAAGCAAAGCCATATCTATTCCACTGATAGCGCATAAGGAAGCGCCATAAGGACCAATCCAGTTCAGGTCGCGGTACAGTTTTGTCCAGATAAAATCCGTCTGCATCGGATCCATACCGATAATCCGTTCGCCGACATGCTTTGCCGCTCCGTAAATAACCGGACTTCCAGGCCAGTTGGTTGCTTCGCCGACGCCTGTATAACCTTCGTCCGTGAAAATTTTAAGAAGTGTCCAGTTATATTTAACTCCTTGTACTAACCATACTTTTACATCTGTAATTTTCATATATAATTTGTTTTTAATGATTACCTGATTTATTTAACCTTAAACTCAAATCCCCAAGCATATTCTCAGGGTCTGTTTTCGGGCTTTTGCAAGTCTTCCGGGATAATGATTTTCACTCCGTTTTCCGTCAAAGTCCATTTCAATGGTTTTCTGCCCGAAAGCAGAAAAACAAATCAGCATGCTCATCATGCCAAACAATAAAATGTTTGTTTTCTTCATATACTGCAACATTTCAATTTTTTAGTCTTTTGATCGAGACGGAAAATACAGCACATAACGGCTGTAATGAATGAGATTAAATGGAATCAGTGTACAATCCACTCCTTCGGTTTTGAACATCAAGGGCGAATCCGATATCTTTTTCGTCTTGGCGGCAATCTCTTTGGGAGAGCCGGTGAATGTCGGAATTTTTTCGATCGGTGCGGTTTGGGCAACGTTTTTACGAACGCCCCAATGGTCGTCGGCATTCCAATAATCTTCGTGTTTCAGGTCGCCCGATTCGATTTCAGGATCGCCTGTCGTTTCATACATCATCGACATTGACGAGAGATAAAAACCGAGAATATGGCCGGGAATGTGAAAACCTTTATAGTGAGGAGAGTCCATGCCGGGATAAGGCGCCGCCTTCGGCTCAAGTCCTGCTTCGTGTCGAAACCACGAACACAGACGGTCGGGTTCCAAACTTAGAAGATAGCTGTGCGTCAAGTCCTGAACGGTTTTGAAATAACTATCGCCCAAC
>JAITNQ010000062.1 GCA_031290435.1 Candidatus Symbiothrix sp.
AGTATCTTGTCATATATTCCCCGCACTTTCAGCCCTGCATTTTCCCAAGTGACGGCATCGACTTCTTTTTTGCCCTCAGTTTTCAGGTATTCGTACATGGCCGGATAGGTAATGATGGAATACATGGCGTCGGCCATAGCCTCGATGTCCCAATAATCGGTTTTTATGGCTTTGTTGAGGATTTCCGCGCATCCCGATTGTTTGGAAATAATTGTCGGCACTCCGCATTGCATGGCTTCCAAAGGGGAAATTCCAAACGGTTCCGAAACGGAAGGCATCACATATACTTCGCTCGATTTCAACATTTCGTAAACCTGATTTCCTTTCAAAAATCCGGTAAAATGAAACTTGTCGGAAATATTCCGTTGGGCGGTAAGCCTAATCATCCGGTTCATCATATCGCCGCTGCCGGCCATCACAAAACGTACGTTATTCGCTTTTTTAAGGACGCGGGCAGCTGCTTCGACAAAGTATTCCGGACCTTTTTGCATGGTAATTCTACCCAAAAAAGTTATCACTTTGTCTTTTGTGCCGCGTTTTGATGTAACAGCTTCAATTTCGTCACTTAGCGGCTCAACGGCATTGTGCACGGTTGTTACTTTTTGCGGACTTTGGTGATATTTTTCGATAACCGTAGTCCGTGTCAGGTCACTGACGGTAATAATGTGGTCGGCATGATCCATTCCGTCTTTTTCGATGGCATAAACCTGCGGATTTACTTTCCCGCGACTTCGGTCGAAATCGGTAGCGTGTACATGAATTACCAAAGGTTTTCCGGTAACCGTTTTTGCATGAATTCCAGCCGGATAAGTCAACCAATCGTGCGAATGGATGATATCTGTTTCGATTGTCCGGGCAATCACTCCCGCTACAATGGAATAATTGTTGATTTCCTCAAGCAGATTGGACGGATAGCGTCCCGAAAATTCGAGACAACCCAAATCATTGGTACGATAATAACTGAAATTCGCATAGATATGGTTTCTGAGGTCGAAATACAACTGCGAATTCATTATTTTACCAATTCGTTTTTCAACATATTCCAATGAATTTTCTTTTCGGACAATGGGTGTATTATTGAGACCTATCAACCTGAGAAAACTTTGGTCTTCATCTCCCCAAGGACGCGGTATCGCAAAAGTTAATTCCATATCTTCCTGCATAGCCATTCCCTTGGATAAGCCGTAACTTGCCGTACCGAGTCCCCCAAGAATATGTGGAGGAAACTCCCAACCAAACATTAATGCTTTCATACGTAAATAAATGTGCTAAACGTTTATTTGTAGTTATCCAATAATTTTAATATTCGCAAAATGGCTGCTACATTGATTGCAAACGAAATAGCTCCTCCACTTTGGAAAGGCGGATTTCCGTCGAACAATTCGGAAATTGTTCCGATACAATGTTTGTGCATTTCATCATCCATTCCGATTAACATTCTTTCTACGAACGAAATGCCGCTTTCTCCGTACAAACGCAGGTAGGCTTCCAGATATGCGCCAAGCAACCAAGGCCAAGCAGTTCCCTGATGATAAGCCAAATCTCTTTCCTTCTGCGTGCCTGTACAATAAGGCCGGTATCCTTCGCTTTTCGGACTTAGCGAACGGATGCCTTTCGGCGTTAAAAGTTCGCGGGTAACAATATTCAGCACGTTCCGCTTTTGTTTGCGGTCTAATGGGGAATATTCGAGCGAAACGGCAAACAACATATTGGGGCGCACACTCCAATTCACATACGGACCATCGATATAGTCGAATAAATAACCGTATTCATTGACAAATTTTTCGACAAAAGAATGTCCGGTTTTTTCGGCGAGCGCTTCCATTGTTTCAAATCTTTTTCCGCCGGTTTTCGTTTTTGCCAATGTTGCCGAAAATTTCAGTGCGTTATACCATAAGGCGTTAAATTCTACAATATAACCTGTACGCGGAACTATCGGTCGTCCGTCAACAGTAGAATTCATCCAGGTAATTGTTTTGTCTTTTCCTTCGGAATACAACAAACCGCTTTCCTCCATTCGCAAATTCGGATGTTTGTTTGCACGGATATAGTCTATCATCTCCTGAATAAATTTCCCGTACAAGTCTTTGCATTTGGCTAAGCCGAACGTCCCGGCGAATTGCTGAAACGCCCAAATAGCCCAAAGAAGTACGTCGGGCTGCTCAATTTCTTTGATAACTTTGTCTTCCTCTCCGTTTTGCATGAAATTGCGAAGAGCCGGAATGGCGGTATTGATAATTCTTTCAAACCTTACCGGTTCGTTGATTGCAAGCGTACAACCCGGTAAAGCCACGAACAAATCGCGGGCGTGTACCCGAAACCACGGATAACCGGCAATCAGATATCCATCGGTTTCGGTCGGACGATGATAAAATTGCTGAGCGGCATTTTTCAGACAATTGAAAAAACTTGTTCTCGGCGTTCGCAGATTGGCTTCTGCTTCAAATTTTCCGGCAATATCGTCGGAAGAAATCAAAGCGTCTCCCCCTGAAAAGTAAACGCTTTCTCCTTTTTCGATGTCTAATTCGAAGTATCCGGGTACGTATAAATCTTCTTTGTAAGGATATCCGCGTTCCATTTCTTTCGAATATTCGATATTTTTGTACCAATCCGGTTGAAAGACAAAAGCTACAGGCTTGCTGAACTGCATGTGAAGATCCGGATAACCATCATACATGCAGGTTTTTATTCCATTTTCTACTTCCGAATAATTTTTATTGACCTGTCCGTTTTCGAAAGTTAGCTCGTTCACGTTTCGGAAAGCCATAAATGGTTTAAACCGCAAAGTAGTAGGCGAATGGGCATCGAGTAAAGTATATTTAATCAGGATGCGATTTTCAAAAGCCGTGAAAACTTTTTCTTTAGCCAGAACGACGCCTCCTACGCGGTAAGTGGTGCGCGGGAGGGTTTCGACATCGTATTCGCGGATGTATTTGTGACCATTCGGACTAAAATGGTAATTATCGTACTGATGCAATCCCAGATTAAATTCTGCTCCATGTTGGATAACGGTTTCATCTAATGAAGAAAGGATTACATGGTTGTCTTCGTCGAGTGCAGGGACAGGCATAACCAACAATCCGTGGTATTTGCGAGTATTGCAATCGACGATTGTACTGGAATGATAAGCGCCGCCGCGATTGGTTCGGAGAAACTCCCTCGGTAGCGATTCTTCCAGATTTATCAATAAGGTTTTATCAAATTTCAGGTATCCCATATTTTTATAAAATAGCGCATTTAGTTTAGATGTTTAAACACGAAATTTATAAAAA
>JAITNQ010000095.1 GCA_031290435.1 Candidatus Symbiothrix sp.
TGTCCATTCCGGCGAAGTTGACCCCCATTCCGGGGAAGCTGACCCCACCCTTTCCCGAAGGGCAGACCGAAGGTCGTCGCTGTTTTGATTTATCAAAACAGGCAAGTGCAAAATTAATGTTTTTTTCGTCTCATTGAATCACCTTTTAATATTATTTTATGAGAAACATTTAATAATCGGTCAAGAATTGAATCGGCGATTGTTTTTTCCGAAATCACCTCGTACCATTTTTCCAAAGGCAGTTGAGAGGAGATGATGATAGAATGTCTCTCAAATCGGTCTTCAATCATTTCCATTAAAATGAGGGAGGCAATATTATCTAAAACCTGCAAACCAAAATCATCCAGGATAAGTAAATCCTGCTTTTCTATTTTGTTCATTTCTTTCAGATAAGAACCATCTGCCCGGGCTAACTTGAGGGCATTAAAAAGTTTTTGCGTATTCCGGTACATCACCTTATATCCCATCATGCAGGCTTGATTGCCCAAAGCAGAGACGATATAACTCTTTCCCAGTCCGGTAGCTCCTGTAATTAACACGTTTTCAGCCTTTCGCAGATAATTGCAATCGACTAACCTTAACAGCTGATTCTTGTCCAGATTCCTTGAATGGCTGTAATTTATCTCTTCCAGGGAAGCTTGATAACGGAACCGGGCATTCTTCAGGTTCCGGGAGATTCGCCGCATTTGCTGTTCTTCCCACTCGGCTTGAACAAGCCTTGCTACTAACTGATCCAAAGTAAATGCTTCACTGGATTTACTTTCAAGCACTGCCTTAAAGGCGTGTTGCATACCGAAAAGACGAAGCTTAGCCATTTTTTCTAACGTTACTTCATTCATTGTTTTTTAATTTTAATTGTTACACATCTTTTTATAATAATCTTCTCCCCGTATATTTTCGTGTTCGGGGAGTTGTGATTCGATAATTGATTCATTTTCCAATAGTTTATCTGTCCCGTTTTTCAGGATTCTACTGATAAACCCATAATTGTAGGTATTCATTTGAAGTCCGATTCCACATGCTTTGATTAGCCGTTCTTTACCCATCTTCTTTTCCATGGTAAGTATTCCTACACAACTGCGGTAAAGCGTTTCGGGATAAGATTTCTGTGCGAGTACCTTTTCAATATATTCTTTCACTACGGGACTTATTTTTGACGCCCATTGAATAAACTTTCCCGGATTCCACTCCGACACAAACTGATGCTGAGAAGGCAAATGTTCCTTCAGAGTCGTATATCCGTAGGCTTTCCTGTTTCGCAGGTGATAGGCGATTCTTTCTCCCTTCAGGAAGATACTTACTTCTTTTGAACTGCAGGCTAATTTCACTTTTTCTCCAATATAACGGTAAGGAACACTGTAATAATGCTTATCGCTGCCCAAGCGGACATGGGAGTTTTTCATCACCGTAGCCAAGGCATATTCACGTATTTCATAAAACGATACCGGTAAGGGGGAAAGTTCTCCTTTTTCTACGGATTCAAAAGCCTGTTTCCGGCTGTAGTCTTTGCCCTGAAAAAGCAGGCTGTTATGTTGGTTTATACAGGCTTCAATCGCTTTATTCAAATCTTTCAGGGAGAAAAAAGTAAGGGCGGACAATTCGGCATAAACCCGTGTATAAAGAATACTGACATGTCTTTCTACCAAACTTTTATCCCGGGGTTTACGACTTCTTGTCGGAAGAATGGAACAGCCGTAATGGTTAGCCATTGACAAAAAATCTTCATTCAGGCAGGGATCGTAACGGCAACTCTTATGGACTGCGCTTTTCAGATTATCGGGTACCAAAACTTTGGGTACGCCTCCAAAATAATGCATCGCATTTTGAACGCTTTCTATAAACGATTCTTTTTGTTGACTTAATGAGGCTTCTGCATACGTGTATTGACTGTAGCCCAAGACTGCAATAAAAAATTCACAGTCAATGATTTCTCCTGTTCCGTAAACGACATAAGAGAGTTTTTTCCCTGCATAATCCAAAAACAGTTTATCGCCCGCTTCATGCTCAAAATGCATCACAGCCCGGCTGCTTTCCCGGTATTTCTGATAATGATAACAGAACTGAGAATATTCGTATCCTTGCGGATGGGTAACTTTATATTTACACCACAGGTAGTGAAGGTTGATGCCTGTTTCTTTCAGTTTCTCTTCCATATCGGGAAACATTTTTTGAAGTTCCTGCAAACGTTCTTCTTGGGAAATCGTTTTCCCCAACAAAATACTTTCCACTTCCTCGTCTGTTTTTTGAAGAAGAACCGATACATCTAATCCCTGAGATTCTACCTGATGTAAATATTTCTTTACTGTGTTCTTGGACATTCCTAATGTCCGGGAGATCTTTTTTATCCCGTTACCTTGTTGGAATAGTCGTAATAATTGCTTAAGCATACTGATTTCTATCGTTGTGCCTGACATAATGAATAATTATTTAGTATTATTTTCTAATACTAAAACGTATCTTTACAGGACAACCTTCAGGGGGGCAACATGCCGGATTGGCAGAGTTGAAACGCCTATTTTTTGCCGTCTGACATTCCGGCAATACTGACCCCTCTCTCTTTCTGAAAATCAGTGATTTACTGATTCTTTACCTGTTAGGGGGTCAATATCCCGGAATGGGGGTCAGCTTGGAGCGGAATAGGGGGTCAGGATGATCCGGAATGCACACTGTATCTTTTCGTTCTATAATATTAAAAAAAGTTGCCTCAATATTTATGTTTCTTACATTATTTACATTACATGTTTCCTGTATTTTTAATTCCGATTCGCTACTTCCATCTATTTTCCATTTTTCTTCAATTGGTTTCAATGTTACAGAATCCAAGTCAGGCTTTAATCCGGACAAGGTACATTTTGTAACCGACAAAAGCAAAGAGTATAAAGGCGTTTACGATGCGGCCAAACAAGGTTGGACACTTACTGTTTTGGGTAGCGATGCCAATGATGGACAATACTTGTATGTAGTGCAAGAAGAATCGTCAGGAAAATATGCGACTTTGGCAAGGTTAAATATTTATTCTTATGAACCGAAATCAATAAAGGTCAAATTAGTACCTGTTAATGGCTTTACGAATAACTTCTCTGCAAATAACGTATCTACGCAATTAAATTCTATATATAATAAGGTAGGAATCACTTGTGTTGTTGAAATGGCAGGCAGTTTCGATTACGAGCCATTGAAAACCAATCCATTCAATGTTACGGGCAGCGGCTTGTTCTCGACTTTGACGGATGATATGAAAGCATTAAATAGCGCTTATCAGACTGCAAATCCTGAAGAAACAGCTATTTGCCTGTTTATCATTGAGAATGTCACCGGCAATGAGAATGTAGCGGGCGATATGCCGAGAGGCAAACAATTCGGTTACTTATTTAATGGTGCAACAGTTCAAACGATTGCTCATGAAATAGGACACGGCATTTTCCATTTGGATCATCCGTTTGACCGGGCGAATGCAGCCAAGAGTTTTACAAAAGGCGATTTGGCGGATAACCTGATGGAATACAGCGGTGGCAGTGACTTGGTGAAATTGCAATGGGATGCGATACATTCGCCGGGACTGGTGATTGGGTTGTTTGAGACGGATGAAGGAGGAATGCAACAAGGAAATAATGCTCCGGAATATTTATTGGAAGCATATAAACACCTGAATGCCATAGGAGAAACTATCAAAGAAAATAAGTTTGTTATTTTCTTTAGTACGACTTGTTTTTCAGCTAATAATATAAATGAGGATGTTTCGGAAATCGTATTGAACGTTAATGCGGAAACTTATCAGATTATTAATGAAACAAATAAAACAATAAAAGCCGTAACCTATTCCTATAAAGGACGAATAAACATCGCTCTTTCGGTTGAAACGGGAAACAATAACGTAGATTACACTTATAATCAAGGAATAAAAGTCTCTGAGGTAACTGAAAAAGGATTAATAGAAATCAATTCGGGTACTTTTTTCGGATTACTTACCAATGACAGTATCTATCAATGTGAGCCTCCTAAAAATTCAATCTGTGAAGAAGGATGGATAAGTGATAATTTTTATGATGAAATGGTCACAGCTATTCTTAATTGCCTGAAAAACAATGAACAAAACAGCCGTTCAAATAAAGTAGGCGATTCGTTCTTTTATAAAGCCATTACCCAATATCCGGATGTAGATAAAGATACACTCAGAAAGATAGCCGACAAATATGATAGAATAGCCGACATCCTTTTCAACGGACAATCGGGAGACAATGAGTGGAATAGATATGGAGACTATTTTGAAGCCTCCTTCCAAGCCGCTCAACAGGCAAACAATATTGACAATGGGGATTTCTTAAAACGAATGGATGGATTTATCCGGATATTCGAGAATAAATTATCCCAATTAAACAGCATTGAAAATGATAAAATAGCCTTGTTTGTGGGTACATTCTCAGATATGGAGTTGATGTATTTGCCCATGAAACTGCGGATAAATACATTGGATATTCTTGCTCAAAGTCCGGAACTGAAAAACCTGTTAGACCCGTTAAAAAGAGATGCAACCATCACTAACTGGGCAATGCGCGAGAATATGATTCTCAAATTGTTGCAACAGATAGAACCGGGCGAAGAAAAAGAATTGTTGAATAAGTTGAGAACTTCCAACGTAATCAAGGCGATAAATGATAATCTGGATGATTTTATTACACTGGTTGATGATAATTATACGAAATTTCTGGATATTATTGATGGATATATCTATCACATTAACATTATCAATGAAAACACAAGGGATAGTTGGTTACAGAAATTATATGATGAAAATAAAATATTCAACCTAAACGAAATCACCAAAGAAGGCGAAAGATTTATTTCTGCTACGGAAATCACCTATGATGCAAATGTCAAGTTACAGTTAGAGACATTTTCCGGAGAATATAAGACGGATAAATTTTATTATGAAGGAGGTTCTTTTGACATAAAAACGCCCATTTACAGTTCTGAAAATATTAATATAGCTTATGACCAACCGATAGTTATCTATCATAATGCCTATCTATCAGGAGTATCTCCCGACAAAATGGGCGAAATGCAAATAGCTTCGGCGTTGCGGGCGCATTATTATTTGCAAAAGCATAAAGATGCAGTAACCGGTGAAATTATTTGGTCAACCATAGATGTTGCAACCTTTTTCGTTGGTGTGGGCGAAATCTCTGTTGCCGTAAAAGCAGCCAAAGGATGGCGGCTCGCTTTGGGTATTTGTAATACCGCTTCGAGTGTTGGAAGTTTATTGGCTACTGTTTCTGAAAGTTATCTCATTAATCAGTACGGAAAAGAAGGCGAAGAATATGTTCGATCCATGCGAATTGTTTCATCGGTGCTTGGCGTTGCCGATTTAGGCGCCTCCGGAATAACCAAATTCAAAAACATGCTGAATGACGATTTGGTAACCATTGGTCGCTTTCACAAAAAATTCTCACAACAACTGGCTGCCGACGCCAAAACACAGGAACTTGAAAGAATAACCAAAAAGTTGGTGGATGATTTTGATGAGGACTTGGTGAGGCAAATAGAAAATGTATCTCAAATAACAGAAACTATTTCTGATATAAAACGTTGGGATGTAGCCGGTGAATTTGCCAAAGGCAAAAATGTAGTTGAATTTACAATAGAATGGGGCGGGAAAAGTTATAAATTAAAATGGACGAAAGAAAGCAATGGATTAATTAATTTTGGAGATAGAACCGATTTGGCTAAAATATTAGGTACAAGCGACAATATTGAAGCACATCATATTATACCATGGGCAAAGGGTGAACATGATGTTATACAAGCAGCTGCAAAAGATGGATTTCATTTAAACATAGTAGAGAATGGAATTGGTCTTGAAAAATATACTAAGCTTACTGGAGAAGGATTACACGGCAATCATCCTGCTTATGATAAATTTATACAAAATAAATTAGATGAATTTGTCAAAAGTAATTTGAATTATTCATCTCAACAAGCTAATAAATTTGTTCAAGAACAATTAATTCCTGAATTAAAAACACATATTGTTAGAGCAAAGCAATCCGATTTAAATTTAAATGAATATTTTAAA
>JAITNQ010000218.1 GCA_031290435.1 Candidatus Symbiothrix sp.
GTATTGGGTACAGCCTTGTTGTGGTTAGGATGGTTCGGGTTCAATGCCGGAAGCGGATTAGCTGCCGACGGTTTGGCAGCCAATGCCTTTTTGGTAACCCATTTGGCGACCTCCGTAGCGGCTACAACTTGGATGATTTTGGAATGGTTTATCAATAAAAAACCAACTGTGGTAGGGATTTGTACGGGAGCGGTTGCCGGTTTGGTAGCGATTACGCCTGCTGCGGGAACTGTCGACGCCATGGGTTCCTTATTTATAGGCTTGGTATCCAGCATTATTTGTTTTGTATTTGTGGCTTATGTCAAGCCCAAACTAAAATACGACGATTCTTTGGATGCTTTCGGCGTACATGGAGTCGGCGGTTTTGTCGGCGGTTTGCTGACGGGTGTTTTTGCTACGCAATTCATTACCGGCGAAGGAGGTCAGCAAGGAGCGCTTTACGGTGATTGGCATCAGTTGGGCGTGCAGGTAATCACGAATGTGACCGGCGCTTTGTTTGCTGCCGTTATGACATTCATATTGTTTAAAATTGTAGATAAACTTATCGGATTACGAGTGCTCGAAAAAGAAGAATCCATCGGTTTGGATATTTCACAACATGGAGAAATGGCTTATAGCGACGGGGAATAGGAGATACATGCAAAAAGCATTGGCGGAACAGTTGTGCGATATGCTTGTTCCGCCAAGTTTTTGATAATCAGTACAAATAACTACCGCTTATTCAGTAAATTCAAGGTATCCTGCGCAATCAAAAGCTCTTCGTCCGTAGGAATAACCACTACTTTCACACGGGAATTACCGGTACTGATGAGCGCTTCGACGCCCCTTATTTTCATGTTCTTTTCCACATCTAACTTGATACCCATGAACGCCATATTTTCACAGACCACTGTGCGGGTTCCCATTTGATTTTCGCCCACACCACCGGTAAATACCAAAATATCGCATCCGCCCAATGCTGCTGCATAAGCGCCTATATATTTCTTGATCCGATAGTTATACATATCCAACGCCAACTTGGCTCGTTCGTCGCCGTTTTGGATAGCCGCCTCAATTTCGCGCATATCGGAAGAAACGCCCGAAACGCCCAAGACGCCGCTGTACTTGTTGACTATCGTTGCAATGGCTTGGGAACCAATATTTTCTTTTTCCATGATATAGGTGATAACACCGGAGTCGACATCTCCGCACCGGGTACCCATCAACAATCCCTCAACAGGTGTCATACCCATCGAAGTATCAATTGATTTTCCGTTTTGGATAGCCGCGATGGAGGCGCCATTGCCAATATGGCAGGTGATAATTTTCTGTGTTTCATACGGGACATTCAAAAATTCGCAGGCTCTCCGGGAAACATAGCGATGGCTGGTTCCATGAAATCCGTAACGCCGGATAGCGTATTTCTCATAAAGCGAGTAAGGCAGACCGTATAAATAGGCGTGATCCGGCATGGTCTGGTGGAAAGCCGTATCGAATACGCCTATTTGCGGGACATTGGGCATCAGTTCCTTTACAGCATATATGCCATTCAGGTTAGGCGGATTGTGCAAAGGCGCCAAATCAATACATTCGATGATTTTCCCTATCACTTCGTCCGTAATCAGTACACTGGAATTGAATTTTTCACCACCATGCACCAAACGGTGTCCCACTGCGCCGATTTCAGATAGAGATCGGATGCAACCGTATTTTTCACTGGTAATTACCCCCAAAATATATTCGATACCCGTTTGATGTTCCAGAATCTCTCCTTCCAGAATTACTTTTTCTCCCGAAGGCAAGCTCAGTTTCAGAAAAGAACCGGTCAGTCCGATTTTTTCTATTCCCCCTTGAGCCAGCACTGTTTTAGCTTCCATATCCATCAGTTTATACTTGATGGACGAGCTGCCGCAATTTAATACCAATATCTTCATTGTCAGTTAATAAAAAAAGGATTAATTCCAGTTACTTTATCATTCTCGTACAAATAAAAACCCTTTCCGGTCGGAACGCCTAATTGTTTGGTGCGGTAAAGTCGCCAAAGGACAGGGCTGGGTTTGTATCTTGTATCGCCGTATTCATCGAACATGTCTTCCATCAAGCGGATTATTTTTTCGATGCCGATTACGTCAGCCATTTGAAAAATACCCAGTCGCATACCGTAGACCACAATCGTCAATCGGTCTATGTCTTCCATTTTCGCAATGCCTTCCATAAGCATCCGGCAGGCTTCGTTCAGCATGACAATCAACAAACGCATGCTAACCAAGCCGTTACTTTCGTGGACATCAATAGAGTCGTATTTAATCAATTTGGCAAACGCCAATATTTTGTTGTACACTTCTTTGGAAGTAAAAGCGCCCTTCACGATTTCCACTACTTTTGCATCGGTATGGGCGATAGGAAAATGCACGCTTACGCAACGTTCCTTGTGCTTTAAATCGGATGCCAGTTCGCTGATAATAACAGTTGTTGCATTGGTTGCTATGATTGCTTCCGGTGAAACTACGTTTTCGATGTCTTTGAAAGCCTGCTTGCGGAGTAAGATGTCGCGTTCGCCGGTTTCTTTGTTGTAAGGTATACATTCGATGACGAAATCACAATCTTTCAAAGCCGAATAATCCGAAAAACCTTTGATGCGTCCCATAATGGCGCGTTTTTCGCCCGGAGTCAATCCCCAGTTCTCTATTCTGGAGTCTAATCCGTCACTTATTCTTTTAACTGCAAAATCGATTCTTTCCTGGGTATTCTCAATAAAAATCACATCCAGACCGGCGGAGGAAGTCAGCCGGATAATGTTCCGCCCGTCTTTTCCCGCTCCTACCACGCCTATTTTTGAAAACAGGGTTTTTTTCTTGTCTTTCGAAAAAAGTCCGAAAGGCTCAATGGGTTCAATAATTGTTTCTGCCATATTGTTGCTATTCTAAATTATGTGTTTGTTTGATTATTTTTTTTCATTCCGATAGCCTGATTGGCGCAGATAGCAATCATTTTGTAAATGTCGTCAATCGAACAGCCTCGCGAAAGGTCGTTCACCGGTGCAGCCATTCCTTGAAGAATGGGGCCTACGGCTTCCGCGTTTCCCAAGCGTTGCACCAATTTGTAAGAAATATTGCCACATTCTAAGTTCGGGAATACCAGTACGGTAGCTTTTCCGGCAACCGGACTTCCCGGCGCTTTGCTGCTGCCTACCGAAGGAACCAAAGCGGCATCGGCTTGTAATTCTCCGTCTATCAATAAACCGGGATCCAGCTCTTTCGCAATCCGGGTAGCCTCGGTCACCTTGTCGATCAGTTCGTGTTTGGCACTGCCTTTGGTCGAAAAACTCAACATGGCTACGGTGGGTTCTATACCCACGATAGAACGGGTGGTTTGCGCCGTAGCTACTGCAATTTCGGCCAGTTCGCGTGCATTGGGGTTGGGCATGACTGCACAATCGGCAAAAACCAGAATGCCGTCGGCGCCATAGGAGTTGTCCTGCACAAACATCAGGAAAGCGCCTGAAACTACGCTGATTCCGGGAAGTGTTTTGATAATCTGCAAGGCCGGTCTCAAGACATCGCCAGTGGTGTTGCGAGCGCCTGCGATTTCCCCGTCCGCATCCCCGTTTTTTATCATCAGACAAGCGATATACAAGGGGTCTTCGGCTAATTTTCCGGCTTGTTCGGGCGTCATTCCCTTGCTTTTGCGCAAGCCGTAGAGGAGTTGGGTGTAAACCTCTTTTTTGTCGTACCGGAGCGGGTCGATGATGGTGGCTTCACCGATATGGTCCAAGTTGTGTCGTTTCGCTAAATCCTTTATTGCATCGGGATTTCCGATGAGTACGATTTCTGCGATTTTGTCTGCCAACACGCTGTTTGCCGCTTTAAGCGTGCGCTCTTCATCTCCTTCCGGAAGTACAATCCGCTGTCTATCAGCTTGTGCTCTTTTGATAATGTCTAATAATAAACCCATAGCTATGAAATTTTATTGATGTATAATTGAATCATGCTGCAAAATTACAAAAATTGTAACATAGCGTTTACCGAATTGGCATTTTTTTTATCGGAATAGTGATTAATTTTTGTACCTTTGCGTCGGTAGTAATTTTAAAGCAGTATTAATTTATGTATTTAGCAGAACAAACTTGGAGATGGTATGGCCCTAACGATCCCGTCGGCTTGTGGGATATTCGTCAGGCAGGCGCAACGGGAATTGTTACCGCCTTGCATCATATTCCCAATGGGGAAGTCTGGACAAAGGAGGAAATCCTACAGCGTAAAAAAATGATTGAAGAGACCGGACTCGTCTGGTCTGTTGTAGAAAGCGTTCCGGTTCACGAACATATCAAAACGCAAACCGGTGATTTTCAGAAATATATAGATAATTACAAAGAGAGTATCCGGAATTTAGGCGCTTGCGGCATTTATGTGTTGACTTACAACTTCATGCCCGTTTTGGATTGGACACGCACCGATTTGGCTTACGCCTTGCCCGACGGTTCAAAAGCCTTGCGTTTTGAAAAAGCGGCTTTTGTGGCGTTTGACTTGTTTATCCTGCAGCGGCCGGGGGCGGAAAAAGATTATTCTCCCCAAGAGATAGCCAAAGCCGAAGCCCGGTTTGCGCAAATGAGCGATGAAGACAAACACAGGTTGACGCGGAATATCATTGCCGGTCTGCCCGGTTCGGAAGAGAGTTTCACCGTTGCACAGTTTCAGGAAGCCTTAGACCGTTATAAAGATGTGGATGCGGAAACGCTTCGCCGGAATTTGGTTTATTTCCTGAATGAAACTTGCCCGGTAGCTGATGAGGCTGGGGTACAAATGGTTATCCATGCAGATGACCCACCTTATCCTATCTTGGGTTTACCGCGTATCGTAAGTACCGAGGAAGATTTTCTTCGGTTAACGGACGCCGTTCCCAACCGATCGAACGGACTTTGTCTCTGTACCGGTTCGTTTGGTGTGCGAGCAGATAACGACCTTCCGGGAATGATGGAGCGCTTGGGCGACCGGATAGGTTTCGTCCACCTGCGCAGCACACAACGGGATGAAGAAGGCAATTTCTACGAAGCCAATCACTTGGAAGGCGACGTGGATATGTATAATGTGATGAAACAACTTTTTCTCCTCCAGCAACGCCGGAAAGTATCCATTCCTATCCGTCCCGACCATGGACACCAGATGGTAGATGACCTTGGGAAAAAGACCAATCCGGGCTATTCTTGCATTGGACGTCTTCGCGGCTTGGCGGAGTTGCGCGGTTTGGAAATGGGGATAGCAAAGTCGATAGAATGATGTGCTGATATGCTAATGAAAAATTGGAAGATTTAGGTCAACACTATAAGTTTGCGACAGTCGAGCCAACAAGTAAGAAACGGTTGATTCTGAGCCTTGATTGAGGTTGATGTTGTTCTCTTCCAGCCCATCGTAACAGCCGCCCGTTGCAGGGTTATAAATAATTTGATGCAAGTGGTTATTTCCAAGAAACCAACTGAAAGCATTTTGTTGAAGTATTTGGTAACGAGGTTCGGGAAACACATTACGGAACGTTGTTAAAGCCATAACTGTGTCGGCTACATCGACGGGTTGTTCGCCATACATCCTGTGTCCTTTGTCTTTTTGCAGCCATCCCTGATTGGAGATTACTTTGATTTGTTCGCCTACCACTATTTTTTCCAACAAGAAGTCGAACGACTCTTTGGCGATCTCTTTATAGATTTCATTTTCTGTGACCTGATACGCACATAATAAACTTTCGGACAAGACACTGTTATCATACGTCAGGTAAGTTTCGAACCAGCGCCAATGCTCTTCTGTTGTTGCTTTGTAAAAACAAACTAATTTATCAGCCAATGTTTGGATCAACCGGTA
>JAITNQ010000266.1 GCA_031290435.1 Candidatus Symbiothrix sp.
GTGTAGGGGCAACTCTCGCGGTTGCCCCCTTATTATGTTTCAATAAAAGGTATATTTGTAAAATAAACGGCAAAGTAATATCAGGATTGTGTATTATATGATTCTGTTCGCTAACAAAACTTCGCTTTGTAGCATGTCTGGGGGTACATTGTCACATTAATTATTTAGTTTTAGCTTCTTGCCAAAGTTCCTCCATTTCAGCCAGCGTCATCTCTTTCAGCAACCGGCCTTTTTCTTTGGCTTTTTGTTCAATGTAGTTGAAACGTTGGATAAATTTTTGGTTTGTCCGTTCCAAAGCGTTATCCGGATTGATTTTATACAAACGGGCAGCATTGATCAAGCTAAAAAACAAATCACCAAATTCAGCTTCCATTTTATCTTTATCCATTGAATGAATTTCGTGTTTCAGTTCGGAAAATTCTTCGGCTACTTTATCCCAGACGTCTTCCCTTTCTTCCCAATCGAAACCGGCATTCCGGGCTTTGTCCTGAATCCGATGCGCTTTGGCTATGCTCGGCAAGGAAGCGGGCACGCCTTCCAGAACGGTTTTATTGCCTCCTTTTTCCTTGAGCTTGATTTGTTCCCAATTTTGTTCCACCTGACCGGCAGTGTCGACATTCTCAGTTCCAAAAACATGCGGATGACGAAAAATCAATTTATCGCAGAGCGTATTGCAAACATCCGCAATATCGAATTGCCCTTTTTCGTCGGCAATTTTAGCATAAAAGATAATATGTAGCAGGACATCACCCAATTCTTTTTTAATTTCCGCCGCATCGTTCCGGATAATCGCTTCGCATAACTCATAAGTCTCCTCAATGGTATTGGTACGCAGGCTTTCGTTGGTTTGCTTTTTATCCCATGGACATTTTACCCGCAATTCGTCCAATATATCCAACAAGCGGCCAAAAGCCTCCATTTTACCCTCTTTCGTATTCACCATAGTCTATTTTTTAATTCTTAACTTTTAATTTTTAATTCTTAATTTTTAATTCTTAATTCTTAATTTATACCCCTCTCTCCCCTCCTGTAAAAACTGCAAATATTTATCAATATTTTTATTGTAAGCATAAGCCGGAGCGACAGGCATACCGGTATTATCCAGCAAGACATAAAAAGGTTGGGCGTTTGCTCCGAATTTAGACCTTTGCAAGTAACTCCACTTGTCGCCAATGGTTTTTAGCCTACGTGTTTTGTCATATTCCATGATTTCGAGCGGTTCGTTTAATTTGGTTTTATCGTCCACGTACAAGGAAATCAGGACATAGTCGTTGTCGATAATTGCTTTCACACGAGGGTCGGACCAGACGGCAGCTTCCATTTCCCGACAATTGACACAACCGTAACCGGTGAAATCAATCATTACCGGTTTGTGGTTTTTACGAGCGTACTCCATTCCCTCTTCAAAATCATAAAACTGCGGGCGCACTTCTCCGTGATAGAGGCTGAAATCCTGGGTGTAAAGCGGAGGCGAGAAAGCGCTGATAGCCTTCAGCGGCGCTCCCCACAGACCGGGAATCATATAGATGGCAAAAGCAAAAGAGATAATCGCAAGGAACAAACGTGGAACCGGTACGTATGGTAAATCGCTGTCATGCGCAAATTTGATTTTTCCGAGGAGATAAATTCCCAATAGCACAAACAATACGATCCAAATCACCAAGAACACTTCCCTGTCCAACAGGCCCCAGCCATAGGCCAAATCCGCCACAGACAGGAATTTCAGCGCCAAAGCCAATTCCAGAAATCCCAGAACCACTTTGACGGCGTTCAACCATCCGCCCGATTTGGGCAGGTTTTGCAGCCAGGAAGGGAAAAGGGCGAACAGTGCAAAAGGAATAGCCAGCGCCAGAGAGAAACCGAACATCCCGATAGCCGGGCCGGCAATACTACCCATTCCGGCGGCCTCAACCAATAAAGTACCGATAATAGGCCCTGTACAGGAAAAAGATACCAAAACCAAGGTAAAGGCCATAAAGAAAATACTGATTAAACCTGTAGTGGATTCGGCTTTGCTATCCATTTTATTGGTCCATGACGAGGGCAATACCAATTCGAAAGCGCCGAAAAATGAGATGGCAAATACAACCAATAGCGCGAAAAACAACAAATTAAATACCGCATTGGTAGATAGGTCGTTCAATGCGCTGGCGCCAAAAATGGCCGTGATAATCAGTCCCAGTAATAAATAAATGACGATAATGGAGAAACCATACGTGAGGGCGTCCGAAATTGCTTTTTTGCGATTTGTTTTGGCGCGTTTCAGGAAGAAACTGACGGTCATCGGGATAATAGGCCAGACGCAAGGAGTCAGCAAAGCCAATAAACCGCCTCCGAAACCGACAATAAAGATGAGTAGCCATGATTTATCGGATGAGGAAACCTGCTCTCCGAAAAGCTGAAGCTCCGTAATGACAGGTTGCCAGTAATCCGCTAAAGCAACTGTTTCCGGAACGGATTCTGTTGCGGTTAAATGTAAGCTATCCGCCGCCGCTGTTGCGGGTTCTTCCTTTTCTTCAGGGATTGCCGGCGCAATTGTTTCGGGAGAAACTGTGTTTTTCTCCACATTTTTTGCGGTGATTAGCTGGGTCGGAACATCTTTTGCCGTAAAATTAAAGGTTTCTTCACCCGGCACACATGATTGGTCATTGCAGGCCATATAATCAATACTTCCGCTAATCAAAAAATTATCTTTGTCCGTAATTTTAAGTTTTTGCGTGAAAGTCGGATTTTCACCAAACCAGCGAATGGTCATCTTGAACATATTGTCGTATTGGCTGACAATTTTGGATTTTGTAACAACTTTCCCGATCAATTCGGCGCCTTTGATTTCCTCAAAATTAAAAGCAGTCGGGATAGGTCCGTCATCCGGCAGGTTCATATCATACAAATGCCATCCGTTTTCGATTTTAGCCTGAAAAACGATCTCGCCTGAGTCGTTGATTTGGGAAGTCCACTTGACCGGCTCCATCATTTGTGCGTGTATGATAGCGCTAAAGGATAAAAAAATAAAAACCAATTGATTAATCCGCAACATATTTCAAATTTTTTGACAAAGGTAATAAAAAAATAGAGAAAATAATTACTATTTTTGTACGCAATTATTATACAACATGCGGATTGATATTATTACCGTTCTTCCGGAAATTTTAGAAAGTTCTTTGAATTATTCTATTCTGAAAAGGGCGCAGGAAAAGGAATTAGTGGAAATTCACGTACACAATCTCAGGGATTATTCCTTGGACAAGCACCGTCGTGTAGATGATTATCCTTTTGGTGGACAGGCAGGTATGGTATTACAGTGTGAGCCTGTTGATCGAGCGGTTTCTGCATTGAAGCAGGCACGCGCCTACGACGAAGTTATTTATACTTCGCCGGATGGGGAACGGTTTAGTCAGGCTTTGGCTAACCGGCTTTCCCTCTGCGAGAACCTGATTATTTTGTGCGGCCACTACAAAGGCATTGATTACCGTATCCGTGAACATTTGATTACCCGCGAAATTTCTATCGGCGACTATGTCCTGACCGGAGGCGAATTAGCCGCCGCCGTGATGGCCGATGCAATTGTACGGTTGATACCGGGCGCCATAGGGGATGAACAGTCTGCTTTGTCCGATTCTTTTCAGGACAATCTGTTAGCGCCGCCCGTTTATACCCGTCCGTCCAATTATAAGGGGTGGGCGGTTCCGGAGGTGTTGCTTTCCGGACACGAAGCCAAAATCAAGGAATGGGAATTACAGCAGTCTCTCGAAAGGACTCGAAGGCTTAGACCGGATTTAGGGTGATTTAGGTAGTTTATCGGGTGGCAAAAAAATAAGTTGCCATCAGAAGCGCAAGGCCAATAAAGGCGTATCCGTACGGAATAACATTTTACGCGCAATACTCGGATTAAAAATGCGTGAGAAAATATTCCGTCTGTAAGTGGTCAAAGAAATGATATCTATCAATTCTTCGCGGACAAATTTTTCCAAATTCAAAACCGGGTCATTTACGTCAATAATACGGTAATGGATAGGAATGTTGGGATATTGCTGCGAAAAATAATCCTTTATTCCGGCTAATTTTATCCCATTCCACACATTGGGCTGATGGGTAAGATGGAAAAGATAATATTGTATGGGATAAGAGGGAAACATTCTGAACAGATAATCAATTGCTAATAAATCCTTTTGTTCAAAACTGGTGCCAAAAGCGATTTTTTTTACTTGCGACAACTTGCTAAACGGTGTGTTTTCAGGAATAGCAAGCAAAGGAATATTTACTGTATCAATTACTTCTGCTGTAACACTCCCGATAAGGTCTGCATCTTTCCTGTTTTTACCCCGTGTGCCCATAATAATCATTTCCGCTTGGATTTGCTTGCTGGAATTCAATATTTCTTCTTCCGGAAGGCCTTCTTTTAAAACACAGGTAAACTTCACATCCGGCCATTCCTTATCTGCAATTTTTTGTTCAACAAAAGACTGGAATTTAGCCAAGTCTTCCTGTGACTTTTTTTGCAGCAGATTGGCATTATCCACAGCAGCTACCGGATAATTGAATGCTTCGTTAAAAACAAATGTATCGGATGTTGCATAAGGCGAAAAATAAGCATGCAAAACCAATACCTCAGCCTGAATATCATGCGCATGGTGGAATCCTAACTCGCAAGCCCGGATGGAATAATCTGAAAAATCGACAGGAATTAAAATCGTCTTGGGATATTTTTTCTCAAATAGTTGTTGTCCTTCTTTTAGCAAGTCGGACTGCTCAATCAACAGCAGCGCCCGGGGCAAATCACTCTCTTTGATGCGTATGCGCACACCTGAAGATACAACAGGCTGTATCAGATTCACATTGTGCAAATAAACATCTATACCTTCACTTTCCAAAAAAGTCTTTATTATCTGCGCTTTCTGGAAAGTATGTATGGCTAAAGTCACTAAATTGTCTTCCAAAACGATAATTTTA
This sequence comes from Candidatus Symbiothrix sp., assembly GCA_031290435.1. Lineage (GTDB taxonomy): Bacteria > Bacteroidota > Bacteroidia > Bacteroidales > Azobacteroidaceae > Azobacteroides. The sequence goes on from JAITNQ010000266.1 coordinate 4,951, forward strand.
AGTTTAGAATTATAAATTATGAATTATGAATTATAAAAGGGATTCTCTTCTTATTTAATTCATAATTCATAATTTATAATTCATAATTCATCAGACCGATGCAACTTTATGGCTGGTTTCGCCTAATATAATCAATGCCTTGTCCAATATAGTCGAATCGTCCAAGACAACTATCCCCCCGTCAGGACCGGGTTCAATATGAATGCCGCATCTACTGCCCGCACTATGGTTTAATCCGCCGAAATAGTTTCTTACCGTTTCTACTGAAAGGTCTAACTCTGCGGCAATCTGATGCATACTACCATCGGGCAAACTATCTTTGATCCGACGAAGCTCATTAAATGTTACTGTCTTCATGCTTGAATATTTGTTTTTTTAGTGTGTTAATAAAAAAATTTATTTATGAATCAGGCTACTAACTTAGGCAAAAAAAATTTAATTACCAATTTTTTTTATAAAATAAATGTCAAAACTTGAAATTAAATTTTCTGTATAGCCGTAAATAGCTGATTATTAAATAGTAATAAATTTGCAATAAATAGGCAATAAATCAGGCAAAGAAAATAAATTTCTTGTTTCGGAAAGCAAAATAGTCCGGTTTCCGGTTTATCCGGAAACAAACATTTTTGCCGGGTCAAACGGTATAAGAGAAAAACCGTCCACGCACAAAGCAGACCCAACAAGGCGCCGGCTACCACATCCGATATAAAATGTACGCCGAGATAGACCCGAGAATAGGCATTTATCGTCGCAAAACAGAAAATCATCACAGAAAACCATTTGTTCCGGAAAATCAGGGCGGTAAAACCGGCAAGACCGAAAGCATTGGCCGCATGGCCGGATATAAAACCATAGCGCCCTCCCCGGTAGCCCAATACGGTTTTTACCTGCATCTCAAAATCCGGATGATGGGTCGGCCGGAAACGGTGAAAAAGCGGCTTGAAAACCCCGGATGCAATCTGGTCGCAAAGTAAAACCAGCAGGAATAAGGCTAAAACCAATAAAAGTCCTTCTTTCCACTGTTTTTTGTAAAAAAATACGCCCAAAAAGCAAGCGTAAAACGGGAGCCAAATCCATTTATCGGAATACAAATAAAAAAATTGGTCCCAAAACGCCGATTCACTGCCATTCAAGAAAAAGAATAGCGATCGCTCCCAATGTAATTCCTGTTCAAGCATACGTCTTCATTAATTTAGGTTCGCAAAAGTAATAAAATTATAAATAAAAGGCAACTTTGTGTGATTTCAGCAAAGAAAAAAAGTATCTTTGCAGGCGTATGGATTTATTGCAATATACTTTTTTTCAACATGCGCTGCTGGGTAGCCTTTTTATTTGTATAGCTTGCGGCATAGTAGGTTCTTACATTGTTGCGAGACGATTGGTTTTTATCAGTGGCGGGATTACACATGCTTCTTTCGGAGGTTTGGGATTAGGTTTTTACTTAGGCATAAATCCCATCCTCTCAGCATTGCTGTTTGCCGTAGCATCCGCTTTTGGCGTGGAATGGCTGTCCAAGAAGCAAGGAGTCCGGGAAGATTCCGCCATAGCTGCTTTTTGGGCATTGGGGATGGCTTTGGGCGTAATCTGCATTTTTATGACGCCGGGATATACGCCTAATATCTCCGCTTATCTGTTTGGAAACATTCTTACCATCACGCTTTCAGACATTTGGTTTGCCGGTATTTTGGCGGTCTCGTTGATTGTTATTTTTATATTGTTCTATAAACCGATATTATATACCGCATTTGACCGGGAATTCGCTCAGACGCAAGGCGTAAAAACCGGCTGGATAGAGCGCCTGATGATGCTGGCCATAGCAGTAAGCATCGTCGCATCTATCCGGTTGATAGGAATCATGTTGCTGATGTCGTCACTGACGGTTCCGCAAATGACGGCTAACTTATTCACGTCCCGCCTGAAAAAAATCATTTTGTACGCTATTTTAATTGGAACTGCCGGTTGCATTTCCGGTTTGTTTCTATCCTATTATTTGAATGTTCCATCCGGAGCAGCCATCATTTTCGTTCAGGTGCTATTTTTTCTGTTCTGTAAAACACTATATTTCTTTGTAAAAAGACAATAAAATGCAGATAAACTTGTTTAAAATAGGTAAATAATTAAATCTTACATTCTTGAAGGCTCGCTTTATTTATTTCTTTTTGCTCGTTGTGCTGCTTGCATCTTGTACTTCTGTCAAAAATACGAGCGCAACGAGGTGGTACCATGGGTTCAACACTCGTTATAATATTTATTTCAATGGAAATGAGGCCTATAATGAAGCAATAAAAGCCCAGTCGGAAAGTTATGAAGATAATTATTCAAACATAATCCTGATGTTTCCGGTATCAGCCCTTCCCAAAGACAAAACCGAATCGGGAGGTCCTTTCGATAAATCTATAGAAAAAGCGGTTAAAGCCATCAAACGTCATTCTATTCAAACCAAACCGGATAAACAAACCGGAAAACGGAGCGACCCCAAATACCAGGAATTTATGAACCGCACGGAGTATAACCCTTTTTTGCACAATGCCTGGATGATGATGGCCAAATCGCAGTTTCACAACGGGAATTTCCTTGAGGCGGCCAGCTCGTTTTCCTATATCTCCCGTTTGTATGAATCTCAACCGGAAATAGCCACTCCGGCAAAAATATGGAAGGCGCGCTGCTATTCCGAAATGGAATGGTATTACGAAGCAGAAGACATCCTCTCAAAGATAAACACCGATAAACTGAGTAAAAAAGAAAGCGAATGGTTTTCAACAGTTTATTCCGACCATCTAATGAAGCGAAAGCAATATGCCGATGCAATTCCCCATTTACAAATTGCGATTCGATCGGAAAAAAACGCTTACCAAAAAACGCGCGAAAAATATCTTTTGGGACAACTTTATGCTACGACCGGACAAAAGGATTTGGCATACAAGGCCTTTAGAAGCGTTTCAAGTGCAAATGCACCTTATATCGTTGAGTTAAATGCCAAAATCCGGCAAACGGAAGTTTATCCGGGAGGGGATATCAGCAAGATGAGCAAGCAGTTAAATAAAATGGCCAAAAGCGCAAAGAATAAGAACTATTTGGACCAGATTTATTATGCCCAGGGAAATATCTATATGACGGTTCCGGATACTGCAAAAGCCATAGATAGTTATACTTTGGGTGTAGAGAAAAGCGAACGGAATGGAATAGATAAAGCGCTTAACCAAATTATGTTAGGTGATATTTATTTCAACCGGAGGAAATATTTGGATGCCCAACCTAATTATGCCGGCGCCTTGGGACAATTGAAAAAAGAAGATGAAGCCTATCCGAAAGTTGCCAAACGTTCCGAAGTTTTAGATGCTTTGGTAATTCACTATGAAGCGGTTGTATTACAGGATAGTCTCCAGCGTTTGTCCCGGATGACGGAGGAGGAACGGCTTGTGGCGGTCAAGAAAATCATTGCCGATTTGATTGCGAAAGAAAAAGAAGAGCAGAAAAAGGCAGAAAAAGAGGCCTACCTGACCAATCAGGAAGATTTGCGGGCACAGCAGCAGAGCACACAAGCAAAACCGGTTGCCCCCATCATGCCGCCTACTGCCGAATCCAATGCCTTCTATTTTTACAATCCGCAGGCTGTCGCTCTTGGTAAGAATACCTTTCAGCAGAAATGGGGCAGGCGAAAGTTGGAAGACGATTGGCGCAGGCGGAATAAAGCCAACCCTATGTTGGATTTTAATGCAGAAATGCCTGAGGGAGAAAATCTTTCCGAAATTTCAGAAACCGGTATCGATAGTTTGAAAAATGGAACCAAAGATTTGCTCGCGGCAGATTCCACCGTCGTCAAATCCGATGACCCGAAGGACCCGCAATTCTATTTGCAACAGATACCTGTTACGGCAGAAGATTTGGCCGCTTCCGATTTGATTATTGCAGACGGTTTGTTCAATATGGCCGTTATCTACAAAGACTTGTTGAACGATAACGATTTGTCTTTGGAAACTTTTGAAACTTTGGATACCCGTTTCCCGGAAAATGAGAAAAAATTAGCCGCTTATCACTATGCCTATTTGATTTATTGGCAGGATAATAATCAGGAAATGGCTGATTTATACAAATCTAAAATTCGCACCTTATTCCCGGAAAGCGACCTTGCTGTCGCTATGGCAGATCCCGATTACGAATATAACCTGAAAATGATGAATGTAGTGCAGGATTCACTGTATCAGCAAGCATATAAAGCGTATCAGGAAGGCAATTACAGGGAAATTCGCGACAATTACAAAACGATTAATACCAAATTCAGCCAATCGAAATTAATGCCGAAATTTATGTTTCTCAATGCTTTAAGTTTCGCGCAAACCAACGAAGCAGATACATTCAAAGTTTTATTGAAGAACTTGATAGACAAGTATCCATCGGAAGATGTTGCTGTTCTGGCTGGAGAAATGATGAAAGGCTTTCTAAAAGGACTACTCTTAGCTTCTTCCGGCGACAATATGCTGGCAAGAGGAAGTTTGTTCAATATGCGGTTTGGTGTGACGGCATCCGATTCATTACAGATAGATTCAACCCTCGTATTTTCGGCTGAGGTGAATACGCCATACGAGTTGCTTTTAATTTATCCGAAAGGAAGTATCGACGATAATTTGTTGTTATTCACTGTTGCCAGTTTCAATTTCGGTAATTTCATGGTGAATGATTTTGATTTAGAAAAAACGGAAACCGGAGATATCGGATTGTTGCATATCAAAGGTTTCAATAATCAGGATGAAATAATTCAATATATTCGGATGATACGCCAACCTGACGGTTATGCACGGGATTTGGAACAATCTGTGATAATTGTGCCGATTTCGACGGCTAATTATGCTATTCTGATGAAAGGAAAGAGTTTAGATGAATACATGACTTTCTTCGAAGAAAATTTTTCCGAAGGGAATGAAAACCTGATTACCGGTTGGCGTCTGATGCAGGAAAAAGAAATGGAAGTGCTGGAATTACACGAAACGGAAAATAAAACGGATGAACTTCCTGTAATAGAAGAAACGATTCAAAATCAGGAAACGGAAAATCGGATAGCTCCCCTTGAAGAGCCGACGGTAGCAGATACGATTCCGGTCGCGCCACAAGATTCAACTGTAATAGCGCCGGTTGTCAGTGCAGACGAAACCGTCAATACTATAAATGATATTTACAATACTGCATCTGATAAATTGGAAAATGCCACTACTATTTTCAATGATATTGCTTCGGACCCGATAAGGGGAATTCAAAAATTGTTCAGCCGGAAAAAATCTTCCAATGCGATTGATGAATATGCAAAGCAGCAAGAAAAGGAGGAAAAAGAACGACAGAAACAGTTGAAAAAAACGCAACAAGAAAAAGAAAAAGCGGCAAAAGAGTTGGCAAACCAACAAGAAAAGGAACAGGCTGCCCAACTTAAAAAACAACAAGAAGAAGAAAAAGCATTGCTGAAGGCCAAAGAACAACAAGAGAAAGAGTTGGTAAAACTGAAAGAAGCGGAGAAAAAGCAACAGCAAGCAGAGAAGGAACGTTTGGCAAAAGAAAAAGAAAATGCACGGAAAGAGGCGCAAAAGCTAAAAAAAGCCGAACAAGCCGCTAAGGAAAAAGCGCAGAAAGAAGCACGAAAAAACAAAGAAACCGAGCAGAAAGCGAAGGAGAAAGCCAGAGCGGAAGAGCGGAAGGCTAAAGCAAAAGCACGGGAAGAAGAACAAAAAGCAAAGAAAAATAAAAAATGAAGAAAGACAAACTTTTATGGGCAGATGATGAAATAGACCTCTTGAAACCCCACATCCTTTTTTTAGAAGAAAAAGGTTTTGAAGTTGTTACGGTATGTAGCGGACAAGATGCCCTTGATTGCTGTAAGGAACATATTTTCGACTTGATTTTTCTGGATGAAAATATGCCCGGACTAAGTGGTTTGGAAACCTTATCCTTGATCAAAGAAAGCAATCCGGATGTTCCGGTTGTGATGATCACGAAGAGTGAAGATGAGGGTATTATGAATCAGGCTATCGGGAGTAAAATAGCAGATTATCTGATAAAACCCGTTAATCCGAACCAGATTTTACTTTCGATTAAAAAGAACTTGCATAAGAATGAAATCATCACGCAAACAACCACTTCCGGTTACCAGCAGGATTTTCCTAAGATAGGTATGCAAATCAATGACTCTTTTACTACCGAGGATTGGAAAGAGGTATACAAAAAGTTGGTTTATTGGGAGTTGGAGTTAGCCTCCTCTCCTGCGGCTATGTCCGACTTGCTCCGTATGCAAAAAGAAGAAGCCAACCGTTTGTTCGGTAAATTTATAAAGAACAATTATACAACATGGATTTCCCAGCCGGAGAAACGCCCGCTGATGAGTCCCGATATTTTTAAGACCAAACTTTTCCCTTTATTGGACAACGAACGGGTTTTCTTTATCCTGATAGATAATTTTCGGTTGGATCAATGGCGGGAAGTCAAGGATATGTTATCGGAATTTTTTACTTTCAATGAAGATTTGTATTATTCTATTTTGCCGACAGCCACACAATATGCCCGCAATGCCATTTTTTCAGGATTAATGCCGCTACAGATAGAGAAAATGTTCCCTGAATTATGGGTAGACGAGGAGTCGGAAGAAGGTAAAAACCTGAATGAAGCGCCCCTCATCAAGACGCAAATTGATCGTTTCCGGAAAAAATATACTTTTTCGTATCACAAGCTAATTGATTCAACCCAAGGAGAAAGACTCCTGCAAAATTTCAATAACTTAGATAATTACCAATTGAACGTCATTGTGTTGAATTTTGTCGACATGCTTTCACATGCCCGTACCGAATCAAAAATGGTGCGGGAGTTGGCTTCCTCAGAAGCCGCTTACCGTTCGCTGACCCGATCCTGGTTTAAACATTCTACTACGCTTGAGTTGTTTCGTAAAATATCCGAAAAAGGATGTAAAATCATCTTAACCACCGACCACGGAACGATAAGGGTTACCCAGCCGGTAAAAGTGATTGGAGATAAAAATACCAATACGAACCTACGGTATAAATTAGGTAAAACGCTGACATATAATCCAAAAGAGGTATTTGAAATAAAAGAGCCGGAACTTGTTGGTCTTCCGGCTCCCAATATCAGTACAAAATATATTTTCGCGATGGGAGAAGATTTTTTCACTTACCCCAATAATTTCAATTATTATGTATCCTATTATATGAATACCTTCCAACACGGAGGTATATCGTTGGAGGAGATGTTGATACCTATCATCAGTATGGATCCGAAGGTTTAGCTGCGATTAAAAGCGCACTCTTCCGCTGCCGCCACTGCCGCCGCTACCACCGCTACGTCCGCTGCCGGGGAATACACCGCGTCCGCCGGGGGAGGGGAATCCACCGGGGAACATGTTGTTTCGGTTGTCCATTGAAGGGAAAGCCGAGAAGCGATAAATCAAACTGACCATATAATAACTCGGTAGTACCAATGATTGTGAAGTGGAGAATCCATTGGTGGTGGTGGTGGCCGAGATACTGTTTCTGTTTTTCAAAATATCAAAAATTTGTACGCGAATAGAACCCGTTCCGAACTTTTTATTGAACAATTCTTTGGTTACGGAAGCGTTCCAGAGTGTTTGCGGAATATTGTATTCTTCTGCATATCCTTTTCTTACAGTCCAGTTTATATCGCTATCGACAGTCCATTTTTTAGGAAGGTACCAAGTTGTATTTGCCCCCAGTCCGTAATTGGTTGTTTTCAGGTTACTTTCCGGATTTGCGGTATAAGTGATATTACTGAAATTGATGTTGCCGTTTATGCTAAAATAAAACAAATCGGAGCTATAATTAAACCTCAAATTATCGTTTATGGAGGCAGATTTTCCAAGATTTTTCAATTCATTGACGTATGAATTTGAATGACTATACGACCCCATTATCATATTGTTGATTGAAAAACGTTTGTCTTTCAGCGGCGTATTAAACATTCCCATCAACATGGAATTCCAGTTGCCGTTGATATTTTCATACGTAGTCAGACGAATTCCTCCGGGCTGGATTTTAGTCACAGATACGATGTCATTCAATGAAAAACTGCCGTTCGCCATTAGCATATACATCAATTGCGTTTCGGGAACATATTTTTGGAACTGAAGCCGTAAAGAATTGCTATATCCGGGTTTGAGGTTCGGATTTCCTTGGTTCCAATTCGTCGGGTTACTATCATCCAAAATATCTCTTAACTGATTGGCTGACGGTTGATTGGTTTCTCCTTCATAATCAACTCTGAGGTTGGTTCTTTGTCCAAACGTATAATTGAAATTGATGATGGGGGAAAAATTGACAATATTCTGGTCGACGCGGGAAACCAGGGAATCTCCTCTGATTACGGCTAATCTTGCATCGTCGGCCGGATTAAAAAGTTGCATCCCAATTTGACCGGGGAGCGGTTGGAAAGTTTCGTTCACGGATTTTGACGGATCGACATTGAATCCGGCGGTTAGGCGGAATTTTTCGCGCATCATTTGCAGGTTCAGCCCGATGCGTTGGTTTGTGCTGTTTCGTACTGTACTGCGGCTTTGGGTCAGATTAATCAGCGCAGTATCTTTCAGCACCGTCGCCATTAGATAGGGATCATTCTCCAGAATGTCGTAGGTACTGTTGAGACTTTCTGTTTCGGAATGGGTAAGCCGGTAGGTAGCCTGAGCAAAGAAATTATTACCGAGCGGTTCCACCCATGAACCCGTAAAAGTATAATTATTGGTAATATTATCGTTGAAAGTCCGTTGATTACGGTCTTTATAAAAAACCGTATCTCCTGCGGTATAGTTGGTAAGGCTGATCCTGTCTGTATTGCCATCGCTGAAGTTGCCTCTTGCGGTCAAGGTAAACACCCGGCCGGGTTTCGAAAATTTATGCGCAAAATCCAGTGAGCCGCCAAACGATAAAGTACTCCCATCGTTGAAAGAACTCGTATAAGAATCATAGATGGTATCCAACGTGTTGTAATCGTAACGGGCCGCTAATCCGGAGCTATTGCTGTCTGACGTTCTGAGACTGACGTTTGGCCGGAAAATAAAAGTGTTCAAGGTATCCGGTTTCCAATCGATTCGCATATTTGCAGAAATGTTATGGAAACTATTATTGCTTGTGGATTCGGTTTTATCCAATTGCGAATCCTTGTCGGAGATGGTGGTCATATCCGTTGCCGTACTTTCCAAATACCTTTCTTGGATTCCATAACGAACGTCTCCATTTATTTTTAAAGCGGGCGAAAATTCTCTGTTGATATTCGCAGCATAATTTTGTGATTTTGAAATTCCGCTACGGCCGCCGAAAGCGCCGCCGCCGATACCGCCGCCACCGCCGCCGCCAATCATGTCGGCTCCACCCATGTTGTTGTTATTGTTTCCGCCAATAATGAATGTTAAGCGGTTTGCGTCTTTCTGTTGGTTCAGGAAACCGCTTCCGTTGTAGCGAAAATCATTCTTTCCATCCAAGCTGCTTCCGGCCCCCAACTGGGCGTTTCCCATGGTTCCTTGCGCCATTCCCGGACGAACCGTTAAATTAATGACCGTTTCTTCTTCGCCGTCATTAAATCCCGTCAATTGCGCCATATCCGATTTACGTTCATATACCTGAATCTTTTCGACCATTTCTGCGGGTAAATTTTTGGTGGCGGTCAGGGGGTCGTCATTGAAAAACTCTTTGCCGTTGACATACACCCTTTTGACGCTTTTTCCGCCTGCTGTGATATTGCCGTCTTTATCAACTTCTACGCCTGCCGTTTTTTTCAACAAATCTTCTACTACCGAATTTTCCGCTACTTTTATGGTGGTTGCATCGTATTCCAAGGTATCACCTTTCACAACGACTTCCGGTCTTTTCCCATCGACAATGGCTTCCCGCAAAAGAATGGCGTCAGGCTCTATGGTCAAAACGCCTAAATACGTCTCTATCTTGCTGCCGTCGAGCGTTATATTTTTCAAAAGCGGCTTATATCCCAAATAGGTTATGCGCAATATATATTTCGCCGACTCCAGCTCTTTTAACGAAAAAATACCGTTCGCGTCACTGTTTGTCCCGGAAACGAACGAACTGTCTTTCGCTGCTAATAATTCAACATTACCAGCTACAACAGCAGAATTGTCTGCGTCCATTATTTTACCGGAAAGACTAAAGTTCTTCTGACCGAGAACAGTAAGAGAACAGAAGAGAAAAATAACCAAATGAGCAAAAAGTTTCATACAAATTATCTGTAAAAAGTTTATTAATCCAAAATATGTAATTGTTAGAATACTGTGAATTAACATATAGACTTATTGTAGCATTAAAGGTTTAATTCAGACTTTTTAATTAGCGTTTTTTAACAAATTGCAAATACCATAAATAATGATTAACTTGCGCCGCTTTTTTAAAAACAGTAATTCCGAGATGAAAGATTTTTTCCATTTATTGAAGCGGTTTATTCCGCCTTACAAAAATTACTTGCTACTGAACATCGTAATGAATTTCTTGTCGGCCTTGTTGACATTGGCCTCTTTTTATGTGGTCATGCCGATGTTGAATATGCTTTTTGCCATCGAAACCGTCAGTTATGCATATATTCCTTTTGATTTTTTTTCCGGTGATTCATGGGCGCATCTGAAAGATATTCTCGAAAACAATTTTTCGTACTATATTGCACAGATTATTGATACCTACGGTGGGTCTGCCGCCTTGCTTGTAATGGCTTTGTATCTGGTTATAGGTACAATCTTTCGGACGGCGAGCATGTATTTATCCGCCTATTTCATGATTCCTATCCGTACGGGGGTAGTTCGAGACATCCGCAACCGGATTAACGAGAAAATTCTTTCCCTGTCCCTGGCATTTTTCTCCGAAGAGCGAAAAGGCGATATTCTGGCGCGCATTTCCGGGGACGTCAATGAAATAGAAGCTTCTGTAATGAGTTCTTTAGACATGCTTTTCAAAAATCCGATCCTGATTTTGGTTTACCTGACCGGTTTGTTCCTCATCAGTTGGCAATTGACTGTATTTGCCTTATTGATGCTTCCGATAGCCGGTTATATTATGGGACAGATTGGGAAGAAACTCAAAAAACGTTCGGCAGAAGGGCAACAGCAATGGGGTGGATTGATGTCGCAAATAGAAGAGACTTTAAGCGGATTGCGGATTATCAAGGCTTTTAATGCGGAAGGAAAAATTGCAAAGCGCTTTCAGGAAACGAACGAAGTGTTCCGTAAAATTACCAACCGAATTTTCCGCCGACAACAATTGGCGCATCCCATGAGTGAATTGTTGGGCACAATTGTCATTGCGATTGTTTTATGGTACGGAGGAACTTTGATTTTGAACGAGAACAGTTCTATCAGCGGGGCAGGTTTCATCTTTTACCTGACTATTTTCTACATGATTATCAATCCGGCAAAAGATTTGACAAAATCGGTCTACTCCATCCAAAAAGGATTGGCTTCGATGGAGAGGGTAGACAAAATACTGAAAGCCGAATCGGACATAACCGACCCAGTCCATCCGGTTCCGGTAATTTTAGACAAGCAGATAGTATACAAAGACATCCATTTCAGATACAAGGAGAATTGGGTGATAAAGGGCGTAAATCTGGCAATAAAAAAAGGGCAAACTGTGGCATTGGTTGGCCAGTCGGGTTCAGGGAAATCAACTATGGCCGATTTATTACCTCGATTTTACGATGTGCAAGAAGGGGGTATCACGATCGACGGAGTAGATATTCGGGAGACGAAAGTACACGACCTCAGACAATTGATGGGAATCGTGAATCAGGAAGCTATCCTGTTCAACGATACGTTTTTCAATAATATTGCTTTCGGCGTGAAAGACGCCACGACTACTCAGGTAGAAGAGGCCGCAAGGATAGCCAATGCACATGAATTCATCATTGCATCGGAAGCAGGCTATGGTAGCAATATCGGCGACCGGGGATGTAAACTTTCGGGTGGGCAGCGGCAAAGGATCAGCATTGCCCGTGCGGTGTTGAAGAACCCTCCGGTACTGATTTTAGACGAAGCGACTTCCGCCTTGGATACCGAATCGGAACGCTTGGTGCAAGATGCATTGGACCGGCTGATGCAAAACCGGACAACACTTGTCATCGCCCACCGTTTATCGACCATCCGACATGCCGACCTGATTTGTGTGATGCATGAAGGTGAAATTGTGGAACGGGGCAATCACGAAGAACTCATGGCAAAAAACGGCTATTACAGCCGTTTGTGCGAGATGCAGTCATTTTAATTGATATTTTTTTGCAAAAATATTTGTAGAAATGAAAATACCTTGTATCTTTGCAGTCGCAAACGCGAAAATAGCTCAGTTGGTAGAGCACGACCTTGCCAAGGTCGGGGTCGCGGGTTCGAGTCCCGTTTTTCGCTCTTGGTTTTCATAATTCAGATAATTTGTCTGCTCGGATGGTGGAATGGTAGACACGCAAGACTTAAAATCTTGTGACCATTACGGTTGTGCGGGTTCAAGTCCCGCTCCGAGTACGAACAAAAACGCTAATAGCCTGATAAATCGTTAG
>JAITNQ010000005.1 GCA_031290435.1 Candidatus Symbiothrix sp.
CCGTATTTCCGCTGATAGTAACGTTCGTAAGTATGGAAGATGAACCATAATTATATATCCCGCCGCCCCAGGCTGCCGTATTTCCGCTGATGGTAACGTTCGTAATCGTGGGAGATGAAGAAGAATTATATATCCCGCCGCCGGAGCTGGAGTAGCTGGTTGCCGTATTTCCGCTGATGATAACGTTTGTGAGCGTGGGTGATGATTCAATATTACATATCCCACCGCCGTACCAGTCTGCCGTATTTCCGCTGATGGTAAGGTTCGTGAGCGTGGGAGATGAATTCTCATTATATATCCCGCCGCCGTCATAGTATGCCGTATTTCCGCTGACAGTAAGGTTCTTGAGCGTAGGAAATGAATAAGAATTAATTATTCCGCCACCGGTGCTGCGATAAACAGCTTGTCCGTTTACAAAGATAGTACTACTGCTGTCTGCATTTCCGCCGGTGATAATAAAACCGTCGAGGGTGGTTTCGCCGACAGGGATGTCTGCGCCTATTACTACATGGTAGGCGTTATCGCTTTTGCTGGCAGGGTCGTCCGTGTCGTCGCCTTCTAAGTCGCCGCTGAGGATGGTGGCGTTCTGCAAGGGGGCAAGCCCCCTTGTTGAGATAGAGGTGTGGTCGGTATCGTTGGCGTCGGCAGGAAAGCCGCCGTAGATTTTCAGGCCTTCGACCAATACAAATGCCCTGTCGCGCGGTTCGGTAGATGTGCCGTCGGCAGCGTGCAGTGGCTTGTAGGCCCCTGCGGCTACCCAAATTTCTTTGATATTTGCATTGGTTTTTGCTTCCAGTAGGGCGTCGGCCAGTTCGGAATAGGCGTCTGCCCACGAGGAGCCGCCGCCTCCGGCGTTTTGCTTTACATATAGGATACTGCCTGCGCTGGGTGCAGGTTGGTAGTCATTGGCCCAAAAAGAGCCGACGGCTCTTCCGCTTGGGTTTTCATTTACGTAGCGCACTACGGCACTTGTTTCAATTACGGCTATCATCATTATGAAGCAGCCAAGAAGAATTTTTCTACACATGTTTATTTTATTTAAGTTGTTAGCAACCCTAAAGTATGTCATAAAAAAAACACTAACAGCACATACTTTCAAATATTTCGACAAATGTAGCACATTTTTTTCTAATTTAGACTAAAGACATAAATATTTTTTCATATCATATCAAATATGTGTTTTGTATCGTTTTTTTTGTGCGATTTATGTACCCCTAATCCCATAAAGGGGACTTTTAGCGACTGCGAGGCAAAGTCCCCTTTAGGGGATTTAGGGGTAGGGTAAGTGCGAAAAGATAAAGCGACGGACAGCCAGCCGTTGAAAAGTCAGATTTAAAGGATTTACATCCGAGGGTTTCTCTTTCTTCTCTGCTGCGAAGAGAAACAAGATATTGAACAGGAAGAATATAAATAATATTTCTCTTTTCATTTATACAATTTTTGATGAACTTCCCATAACTTGGCTTCGGACAGTTTGACAACTTTCCTATCATAGGTGATCAGTCCGTTTGTTTCTATTTCCACATCAGTGGTTTGCGTATATACTGCCGCTGATAAACCTTTATCTATCAACTGTTCCAAATCGGATACAAACTGAATGTACCGCTTTAAGAGTTCTTCTTCATTTTTGAAACTTTGATACCCCCAATTGTCTTTTTCCTGCCATACATGTCCTGCCAACGGCAATCCCAATCCACCGAATTCGCCTAATACAATGGCTTGTTTCGTTCCAAAAAGATCCGGGTGTGGCATAGCCGGCTCAGGGTATTGGTGCAGGTCAACGATGTGACCTACAGGAAAAAAATTACCTCCGCTCGCACTGTTGACCAAGCCATATCCCCGTTACAGGCGTGTACCAAATACCTTTCGGGTCTTTTACTTGTTTCCCACGAGGCTGATATCCCTCATCGGTGGGGTCCCATACTTTCACAATCAATTCCTGTTCTTTCCCTTTGATTAGCGAAGTAATATCGAATGAAAACGGGTCGAAACCGCCTTCATGTATTCCTGCTTGCTTCCCGTTGATACGCACTTCGGTCTGCCAATCTACAGCGCCGAAATGAAGCAGGATTCTTTTTCCTTTTGCTTCTTTGGGCTGTGATAAATACGATTGTCGTCCTTTTCATGCTATTTATATTTATGTTAGTGTTTCGCATCCAAAGGTACGATTTGATTATTAAAATACAATCAAAAACAATGCTTACTTATCTATTAAATCAGTACCTTTCTCATTATGCAAAACAATCTTAATTTGTCTGCAAATTTAATGAATTATTTTATAATTTGGCTAAATATTAAATTGATATTGGGTTCAGAAAAAATTTATACATTAAAAAATATGTATCTTTGTGCTTTAAAATTAAATTGAAGTACGAAAAATGAAAAAAGTTTTTGTCAGCGGTTGTTATGATATGCTCCACAGCGGCCATGTAGCTTTTTTTGAAGAAGCCGCTATCTTCGGTGACTTGTATGTAGGCATCGGCTCGGATAAAACCTTGTTTGAATTGAAAGCGAGAAGACCTTTCAACAACGAACAGGAAAGGTTGTACATGGTGAAAGCCTTGAAATCCGTAAAAGATGCATGGATAAACACCGGTGGCGGCATCATCGACTTCTTAACGGAAATAACAGCCTTGAAACCGGATATTTTCTTTGTGAACAGCGATGGGCATAGTACGCTTAAAGAGCAATTGTGCAAAAACTTAGGAATTGAATACGTGGTAAGCAAAAGACTTCCGCACGGCAGCCTTCCGGTTCGTTCTACTACCGCTTTGCGTGAAGAATGTAGAATACCGTACCGCATCGACTTGGCAGGAGGATGGCTTGATCAGCCTACAGTCAGCCGTTTATGTCCCGGCCCGGTTTTGACTATTTCCATCGAACCCGATTATGATTTCAACGACAGGAGTGGCATGTCGACCAGTTCCCGTAAAAAAGCAATAGAATTGTGGCAGGTGGATATTCCCGTAGGCGACAGGGAAAAGTTGGCAAAGACGCTTTTTTGTTTCGAAAATCCGCCGGGTACACAATATGTCAGCGGCTCACAAGATTCCTTGGGTATCGTATTGCCCGGCCTGAACCGCTTGGATTATAGCGGGAATTTCTGGCCTTCACAAATAGAGAACGTACTTGACAACGACTTACTGACATGGATTGAGTCACATATCTGGTTGATTTCTTTGTATCCGCGCCGGGAAAATTACGATGTTTTGGCCAATACCCACATCCGGACGGAAAATGTAAAAGCGCTCAGCGAAGCTGCCTGCTCATGTTGGGAAGCGCTGTTGGCGAAAGACCTCCGGAAATTCGGCGAGTCTGTGCGCAAAAGTTTCGAAGCCCAGATAAAAATGTACCCGAATATGGTCTCGGAGGACATTTTCCAAGTTTTAGCTAAATATAAAAATCAAACTTTGGGTTGGAAACTCAGCGGAGCCGGCGGTGGCGGATACCTGATATTTATAAGCGAAAAACCTTTGGAAAATGCTATACAGATAAGAATCCGCAAAGGGGAATAACTTTCATTTTGGATGCATCGAACAATTAGGGCTATGCGCCGGTTCTGCGACCGGCGCGTAGCCCTTGATGTAATATTTTTCCCTTTGTTTCGTCATTAAGACAGATATGCAGATAGAACAGTTCAAAACAAAGATAATTCCTCTCCGGCAGATACTTTTTCTGACCGC
>JAITNQ010000050.1 GCA_031290435.1 Candidatus Symbiothrix sp.
GATATTTGCGAATCCACAAAAAATGACAAACAATATCCTGTTTTTCATAATTTAAGATAATTTTATACTGCAAATATACTGTCTATTCTATTAAATGCCAAATTATTTTTGTTAAAAAAAACGCAAATTAAGGCTTGCCTCTATTAACAAAAAGAAGCGGCGGCAACTTTATCCATCAAAACTTATAAACAAGACATGGTCAGTCCGGTGGAGATTGACACGGTGGCTTGACCTGCAACCCCTGATAGGCGTTAAGCACTTATTCGCATGGGATTGCGGGTCAAGCCCGCAATGACAGAGAGCGTCTTCAAGCAAAATCTCGTAGAGGTTTCACCTGTTTTGTTTTGTATTTTAATTACGCCTTTCAGCATTCCGCTGTGAAGCCGTAGAAAGCATTCCGCAAGCGGCTAAAATATCTTCTCCACGCGACATTCGAATAGTCGAAATGATGCCGCGTGAAGAAAGACAGTCCCTGAATGGAACCATTTTAGCAGTATCGGTAGCCGGTAAATTCACACCGGGTATCCGATGATATTTGATTAGATTTACTCTGCAAGGTATTCCGGAAAACAGTCCGGCCAAATCACGCGCATGTTTCAAATCGTCATTTAATCCGCCGAACAGTATGTACTCAATAGAAACCCTTCTCTGCCGGGAAAAATCATATTGCTTTATCAATTCGACTACTTCTGCAACGGGATAAGTTTTTTCTACGGGCATCAAAGACAATCGTTCTTCGTGATATGGCGAGTGAATACTCAGCGCTAAATGGCACTGGCTCTCTTCCAGAAAACGTTTTAACCCGGGCAGTAAGCCTATGGTCGAAACCGTTATCCGCTTGGGGCTTAAAGCAAATCCATATTCAGCGGTCATGATTTCCAAAACTTTGAATAGCTCGTCTACATTATCCAACGGTTCTCCCATTCCCATGAATACAAAATTTGTCAATAAGTCGCTTTCCGGGACGGATAATAGCTGATTCAATATTTCTGCCGCAGATAATTGGCATGCAAATTTTTGCTTGCCCGTCATACAGAACACACAATTCATTTTGCAACCTACTTGAGACGAAATACAAAGCGTAGCTCTTTCTTTATCCGGAATATAGACAGCTTCTACATATTTATTCCCGGATACGGGAAAAAGGTACTTTGCAGTTCCGTCAACCGACTGTTGCTTTTGGACATGGGCAACATACCCGACTGTAAACTTTTCTTTTAATTTTTCGCGATGTAGCAAAGAAAGATTCGTCATATCGTCAATTGACCGGACTCGTTTTTTATACAGCCATTCCACTATCTGTCGAGCAGTATAGGAAGGCATGCCCAACTCTCCGGTCAACGATTTGACTTCTGCTAATGTTTTCCCTATCAGTGTTCCGTTTGACACTTTAATAGAAACGGATTCTATTATCTTGGATTTTTGCATTTTCTTTCAACAACTGGTTGCTTTGGATAAGACTCATTAAGCGGTATCCGTTCTGCATGTCGAGTTGTTGCTTTTGCACTTCTTCTACATAGGGTTGTTCCGATATTTTTTTATCTGTAACAGCCAGAACATATACAGCATTTTTACCGGCAAATGGCCCCGTGAGTTTATCCGGTTCAGCCGCAATCGCCTTTGCATTCACAATCGGCTCAAAACCAATACCGGAAATTCTTGCAGTTGAAAAAGTAAGGTATTTAACTTCATGAGGCTCAGTATTCATCGCCTTGGCATAATCTTCGAGAGAAGTAAAATTTTGAGATTTCAGGTTCGCTACAATTTTTTCCCCTTTCTTCTCATTGATAAGTTCTCTTTTCAGTATATCCGCAACATCCTTTAAGGGACGGAAGCCTTTTTTCACCGTTCCTTCCAAAGCCGCGACAACAAAATAGTCCTGACATTCGAAAATATCCGATATAGCGCCTTTTTTATTCTCAAAAGCCCATCTGATAACCTGTCTTGAATTTTCGACAGGAGCGATATTCGGCTGATTTTCGGTTATGGGAACATCTACCGCACAGACATAGCCGGCTTCGGCAGCTGAAGCCTTAAATGATTCAAGATTATGATTTTTCACAATATACTGATTCAAATCATTATACACTTGGTTGATGGTTTCCGGGGAAGGACTTACTTCCGAACGGATGATACCCACTTTGTATTTTGTAACCGGTTTTGTTTTTTCAACCACCTGCACCAAAAATGAACCCATAGTTGTTTTAGCAACAAAGACCTCATTCAAATTTGCATCGAAAAGCGTATTTTTGAATTTGACATCTACCGCTTGTGTCAGAGATGCTTCTGTAGCCCATCCTATACTTCCGTCTCCTTGGCTTCCGGGTAATTGGGCATACATTTCGGCAAAAGTCTTACCTGATTTCACCACCTGAATCAAACTGTCGGTAAAAGCAGTCGATCGCGCCTCATCATCAAAATTAGGCAACATAAATACATTCGCTTTAATTGAATCAGGGCCTTGCTTAACATCAATCAATTTATAAAGATTGTAAATATTTCCCGTCAAAACCGGACCGTCAATTGCACCGATAGCAGCGGTTGTAACAAAATTTTTGACCTCTTCCGCCGTAAGTAAGGAAGCGGAACCATAGGCGTCAACAAAGGGAACTTCCGAATTCTCATTGATGACATCCACTATTTCCGAGGTTGTGGCTAATTCGCTTCTTACTTCTTCCATTCGTTTGGCAGCTTCGGCAAAATCTTTTTCGCCGGGAAGAATATTGACGACAATATAATCAATTACTTTTGCAGCGTCTTGTTTGAAGCTGCTTTTGCGTTGATCGTACAATTTCGCGACTTCGGAATCCGTCACTTCCACATCCGGGTCAGGAATCGTATTGTAATCTTGGGAAACGTAATTGAAATCCACATTCACGGCATTTTCATCAAATGCGGCTTTTGCATCTAAAGAATTAGTTACAAGGGAAGTAGTAAGAAGCGCCGCAAATTTGCTGAGTAGTTTTTGCTTGGCAACAGATTGCTGCACATTCTCCCACCAAATTTTCAATTTTTCAATTTGTAACTGATCGTCCCGTGAATAAGCGCTCAGATCATCCGCCTCAATATACTGAAGAAACTGAAACAAAGCGTTTTTTTCAAATCTTCCGGTCTGCTGATTTTGGAAATAAGAAATTTGCTGAATCATCGGAGATACATTGTTCCCCATAATCATATCGGCAAGTTCTTCTTTCCCGACAGTAAAACCTACTTTTTTGCTTTCATTTTCCAGCAATAAAGAACCGACCATCTCTTCAAAAAGGCTTTCGCGAATTTGACTTTGTTGTTCATCGGTTAGCGTCATGCCGTTATTTTGTTCTCTGTACATATTGGAAGTTTCCTCTAATCGCTGCTGAAATTCTTGAATACTAACCGCATCTCCGTCAACTATTGCGATTTTTTCTTTTGATTGACGAAAGAAAGTCGAACCACCTTTAAGAAAGTCTCCAATGATAAATGCAAGTAAGGCTATACCGATTGCCGTCACCAGCAAACCCGCCTTATTCCTTATTTTCTCTAACGTTGCCATTTAATTTGTATATTATTTTAATTTAATTTTCTCGAAATTGCGCACGAAGGTACAAAATTTTGTTGTATTTTCCATAAATTTCACTAAGAAATTTTATTTTTCTTGTACCAGCAGTCTGACCAACTCTATTTTTGTATAAGTTACTTTAATTATTTTAAATTCAAAATGATCGATAACAATGGTTTCATTCAACTTGGGAAAGTTCTGATAATAGTCTAATATATAACCTGCTATGGTTATATATTCGTCCGATTCGGGAATGTCCAAATTGAACATTTCATTCACCCTGTCGATTTCCATCCTTCCGGAAAGAATATATTCATTGTCACGCAATTTTTTTGCAACAAATAATTTAGTATCGTGTTCGTCTTCAATTTCACCGAATATTTCCTCTACCAAGTCTTCGAGTGTAACAATGCCGGAAGTGCCGCCAAATTCATCCACCACCACAACCATGCTTTTCTTTTCCGCCAGCATATTTTTCATCAATTTATTGGCCGCCATGTTTTCAGGAACAAACAACAAGGAAACGATAGATTTTGTCCAGTCGCTCGAATTATTAAACAACTCAGACGAATGGATATATCCGATAATATTATCTATATCTTCTTCATAAACAATAATTTTAGAGAATCCGGTTTCTACAAACCGGTCTGTAAGTTCTTTCAAAGACGCCGATTTGTCTACCGCCACAATTTCTGTCCGGGGAACGGTACAATCCCTGATTTTCACCTGAGAAAATTCCATTGCATTCTGAAAATAGCGCACTTCCGTATCCAATTCTACATTTTCGGGCGCTTCTTCTATCGTTTTCTGTAGAAAATAATCCAAATCTTCCCTTCCGAACCTTTTGGGATTTATGCCGGCTATTTTAATGCCGAATACGCGCAATATCAGGCTCACCAACCAAGATGCAAACTTCGATACGGGATATAAAACAATATATATCAGATACAAAGGGATAGCAAAAATGGTAAGATAGAAGTTCGGATTGATGCGTGCCAAGGTTTTGGGAATAAATTCTCCCGCAAAAATGATAACGATAGTGGCCACGATTGATTGTAGAAGCAAAATCAGCAAATCGCCCGAAATGAATTTCTCCATATAAGGCGTAAGCGCCTCGGCCATCAGTAATCCATAGATAACCAAAGCGATATTATTGCCCACCAACATACTGGAAATAAACTGGTTGGAATGGGTGTAAAAGTTATTTAGAATCTTGGAAGTAAGCCTTTTACTATTGTTTTCAAGTTCGAATAGCAATTTGTTGGAAGTAACAAAAGCAATCTCCGCCGCTGAAAAAAAAGCGGAAAACAATAGGGCTACCAATATTTCTATCAACAAATTGCTCATTGTTACTGAATATACTATGCTATTGAATACTATCGTTTTTTATACTGTCCGATTCCGTAAAATAAAGTTCTCCACCGGATGAATAGAGCACAAGATAAGACAATGACTGGTTGGATTTAAAACCCTGCCGACCATCAATAACCGTACCGTCCGGTTCTGTAATTTTAACCGGTTCCCGTGTGGAAAAAGCATCCGTCGCGTTTGCAGATGCTCGCTGGTTCCAAAACAGTTCCGTTGTTTCAAAAGTCCGTCCTTCCATATTTTTCACAAAAACATTGCCAATCAGTCTCCATAATTCTTTCTTCACAAAGTAATAAGCCGTATCCGCTTTTATATTTCCTTCGACCTGAAAAAGAGAATCGAATCTTTCCGCATAAACCCCTTCCGGAAAATACCAGTAAGGATCGTCGACATGGGAAAAAATATCCCATACTTTTGCTTGTAAGTTATACCGTGTTATGCCCGAATCGGATATCAAAGTCCGAATATTCTCCGTGTGAACCGCCGGTATACTTTTTGTATCAATCGAAACGACTGAAGCGTCTTTTCCCCCCTTACCGCATGAAATACATAGCGCAGCACAAATGAAGAACCCAATTACTGAATTTTTCGTCTCAAGAACCATGTCTCATTAAACGTATAGCTGAGCGTTATTTTGAAATACTGTTCATTGATAAGGGTACTGATATTCGGACGAATCAATGAATATTCCAAGGCCATATTCACGTAAGACTTCTTATTTATCATCGGCAAACCCAATCCGACACTTACGCCATATTCTTTGTATCCGGCTTCATTACCTACGGCGTCATTCACTTTCAGATATGAATTTGTATAATAAATACCGGCCCGGTATCTCAGTCTGTTGAGAAAGTTATTACTGGTAAAACTGGGGATTAATTCACCGCCGGCATTAATTTTCAAACGATTGGAAAAAGCATTCGTTTGGTCGTAAAATTTGGCGTCGTTCCAGTTCTGAAATAAAACATCCGCACCTAAAGTTAATTTATTCAAGTCGTTATACGAAAATCCCAACCCAATGGTTAGCGGTGATTCAAAAACAGAATCCCGCGTCGTGCGATATTCCGGCGCATCCACCGCCAGACCGGATGCATCGGTACGGACAAACATCTCCGAAACCCTTCCGTTCAAACGAATTTTAGGCGAAAATATACCGCCTACGGTTAAAGTCTTGTATTTTCCGATTTCCTGGTGATATTGCAAGCCGAATTCGTATGTCAACGCTCTGATGTTAAGCGTGTCTATATAGTTCGTATTGTAAGCGTTCGTAATCTGTGTTTGACTCAATGGCGTGATAATATTATGGACAATATCTCCGAATAAATAAGCAAACTTCACACCAAAGGAAAGTTTACCTAAAAAATCGTAGGAGTAAGCGCCGTAAACCTGACTCATTCCTCCGTTACCCCGAAATATATGGTTAGCCAAAGTATTGTCTCCTTGTAACCTGAATGTATCCATATAAGTATATCCGACAAAAGAAACCGGCTCCAATCCCACGCCTACACCCATACCTTTCAAAAGCGGAAATTGCATAGACAGGTATTCCAAGTTGCCGTTTATTCTCCTTTCCTTATTCAAGCCGTCTTTGAACCAGGCAACCTGACCCATCACGCCCAAATCAAACATAAAGGTCATAGAATCAATGTCGGAAAAAGAAGCGGGATTGCTCGTGTTGATTATCTGAGAATTTCTCAATCCATAACCTATTCCACCCATACCTCGCTGAGTTGCAGTCGCTTTATCCGACAAATTTCCATATCCGTATCGTGTATAAGGAGAATTTGTACTGTTTTGCGCTTGCACAAAACCGGGAATTATCGTCAGGATAACTGCGAAAAAGATAATTTTATTTTTACACATATTTGTAAACCGAATTACAGTCAATTGTTAAAGAATTAAATTTCTGCCTGCAAAGATAGAAGTTTATTTTTACTTATCATTCGTTCCGTATTATATTAACTTAATTTTTGCTTTTTATTTGGATTTGAACAGTTTTTTTAATACCTTTGTAGAATAGACTTTATTGTATTTATTCATCATATGTATGAGAGATAAAATAAAATTGTTCATTAAAATTTTAAAACCTTATAAAGGTGTACTTTTGTTTTTATTTCTCCTTTTCTTCTTTCATTTTTCATGGAAAATAATTATTGATGGGGATATGGAGGGAGACGCCATGTATTTTCTCGGAAAAGAGGTAACGCCGGGATGGTTTCCTATTGTCTGTCATTGGCTGACGGAAGCCTCGGCTTGGGTTATCCGCCTCTTTCCCCATAACGGAGATTTGGTAACAGGAACAAATTACCTGCTTTTTCCCATCAACAACGGATGGAAAATAAACGTCGTATGGGGGTGTATAGGTATCAAACAAATGTCTATCTTTGCAGGTATCGTGCTGTTTTATTGGGGGCCTTTCCGCAAAAAACTATGGTATATCTCAATAGGATGGGCTGTCCTGACTATTTATAATGTCTTCCGGATTGCCTTGGCGGTAATTTTGACCAAAGGGCATATCGAAAGATTTGATTTTCTGCACGACGGAATATTGCGCTATATATATTATGGTATTATATTCCTCCTTTGGGTAATCTGGGAAGAATCTATCGTCAATAAACATAAATTATCATGGCAAACGTTCATCCGAATATTCAGGCAGTAAGGAAATCAATGCTCGCTGCCAATGTGCAGGCTTGCATTATCCCATCCACCGATTCGCATATCAGTGAATACACGCCCGCCCGATGGAAAACCCGGGAATGGGTATCAGGCTTCACCGGTTCTGCCGGTACGGTTGTGGTTACGCACACACAAGCCGGTTTGTGGACCGATTCCCGTTATTTTCTACAGGCTGAAGCGCAATTGAAGGGATCCGGAATAGACTTGTTCAAAACCGGTCTGCCCGGAACGCCGGAAATGCAGGAATGGCTGACGTCCGTATTGTCGCCGGGTGATTGCATCGGTATCGAAAGCGCCGCTTTTGCCGCTTCGGAAGCCTTGTCTTTGATTGACTTTTTTACAAAAAACGGTTTGCCGGTTGATACGGATTTCGCACCCTACGATTCGATTTGGGCCAATCGTCCCGCCATACCTTTGCATCCGGCTTTTATCCTGCCGGAACATTTCTCAGGAAAGCCGGCCAAAGAAAAAATCAGGGAAGTCCTGTCGGCTATGGCGCAAAACGGAACCGGACTCACCATCCTTGCCTCCTTAGATATGATTGCATGGCTGTTCAATATCCGTGGAAACGATGTGGATTACAATCCCGTTTGCGTAAGCTATGCCATTGTATCGGAAAAAGAAACCGTCCTGTTTATCCGGACGGAAAAATTGACGCAAGAAATAAAGGAATACTTTGATACGAATGGGATTGTGTTGGCCGAATACGAAAAAATAACGCATTATATCCGGCAAATTCCGGCCGGGACAAAGATACTGCTTTCGCCGTCGAAAATCAACTACCGCCTGTATTCGGCTATTCCGGAGACTTGTAGCATCACAGAAGTTTCCGTCCATCCGGTCGAAGCCTTGAAGAGCATTAAAAACGAGATTGAAATAGCAGGCATCCGGAAAGCGATGCAAAAAGACGGTGTAGCCTTGGTTAAATTTCTGATTTGGTTGGAGAAATCCTTAGCCGGCAAGGAAAAAATCACCGAAACGGACGTCAGCGCCAAACTTCGGGAATTGCGGAGCCAACAGGAATTTTACGTCGGCGAAAGTTTCGAAACCATTGCCGGATACGGGCCGCACGGAGCCATTGTCCATTATGCCGCAACAGCAGAAAGCGATGCGGAAATACTGCCGGAAGGGATGTTGTTGGTCGATTCAGGCGCCCAGTATTTCGACGGCACTACCGATATTACCCGTACGATTTCAACAGGAGCGGTCACAGAAGAAATGAAACACGATTACACCCTTGTCCTGAAGGGACATATCGCTTTGGCTTCCGCCGTGTTTCCGTCCGGCGCCGTCGGCATGCAATTGGATGTGCTCGCCCGGCAGTTTTTGTGGAAAAACGGACTGAATTTCCTCCACGGAACCGGACACGGGGTTGGCCATTTCCTGAATGTACACGAAGGGCCGCAAAGCATTCGCATGAATCACAATCCGAACCCGCTGCAACCGGGGATGCTGACGTCTAATGAACCGGGTTTATACCGGGCAGGCCAATACGGTATCCGCATCGAAAACCTGATTTTGACTGTCCCTGCGCAAACAACGGAATACGGCGATTTCTACGCTTTCGAAACCCTGACGCTTTGTCCGATGGATACAAAATTAATAGACAAAGACTTGTTGTCGGCCGAAGAAAAAGAATGGTTGAACAATTATCACCGAAAAGTGTATGAACAATTGTCGCCGTTTCTTTCGGAAGACGAACAAAAATGGCTGACAGAAAAATGACATAGCCATCTTGAAGGCAATATTGGCTACGCCAAAACTTTCTTAATTAACCAAGCCGGATTTTTTTGTGATATTCGCTTAAAAATTAGTATCTTTGCAACGTAATACGCAGAACATAATTTTTATTCACTAAATAAAATAAAAAATGATAAGTTACAAAGAATTAGGCTTAGTAAACAGCCGCGAACTCTTCAAAAAGGCTATTGAAGGGAAATATGCGATTCCGGCATTTAATTTCAACAACATGGAACAATTGCAAGCCATCGTTTCGGCTTGCGTGGAAGAAAGTTCTCCGGTAATACTCCAGGTTTCGAGCGGCGCACGCAAATACGCCAATCAGACCATATTGCGCTATCTGGCGCAAGGAGCTGTGGAATACGCAAAAGAATTAGGGAAAAATATTCCTATCGTACTGCACTTAGACCACGGCGATACTTTCGAACTTTGCAAAAACTGTATCGAATACGGTTTCTCTTCTGTGATGATAGACGGTTCGCATCATTCGTACGATGACAATGTCGAACTGACGCGAAAAGTAGTTGAATACGCTCACCGATACGACGTCACCGTAGAAGGCGAATTGGGCGTTCTGGCCGGCATCGAAGACGATGTAGTGGCGGAACAGCATACTTATACCCGTCCCGAAGAGGTAGAAGATTTCCTGTCTAAAACAGGTGTGGACTCTTTGGCGATTTCTATCGGCACTTCGCACGGAGCCAATAAATTCAAACCGGAGCAATGCACGCGCAATGCCGACGGCGTCTTGGTTCCGCCTCCTTTGCGTTTCGATATCCTGGAGGAAATTGAAAAACGGATTCCGGGCTTCCCGATTGTCTTACACGGTTCTTCGTCCGTTCCGCAAGATTTGGTAAAAATCATTAACGAAAACGGCGGAAAACTCAAAGATGCGATCGGTATTCCTGAAGAAGAATTGCGTCATGCATCGCAATCGGCTGTTTGTAAAATCAATATCGACTCCGATGGTCGTTTGGCAATGACCGCCGCTATCCGCGAAAACTTCATCCTGCATCCGGAATGGTTCGACCCACGCCAGTATTTAGGCCCGGCACGTGAAACGCTGAAACAACTCTACAAGCACAAAGTGGTGCATGTATTGGGTTCGGCAGGTCATGCTTGATGATTATTTAAACCGCAAAGAAAAGAGAGAACCGCAAAGGAGGTTCTCTCTTTTTTTGCGGTTGATTTTTCTACTTTATTGCTTGTAATTCTTACCTTTTTTGTATTCATCTTTCTTTATTTTTGTTCGTTTTTATGCAAGGCTGGAGCTTTGCTTTTAACCCGGCGGGTGTTTCGGAATGACCAAAACACGAGTTTAGTTTACTAATCCTTTTCCTGATTCGCTTTCAAATATCTATAAGCCTTTATCGCAATTCTATATCCAAGAAATAATCCAAATAAAAACAGCATTAAATAATTATATAATAAAGATTTTTTATCCAACTTAAACACCAAATAGATAAAAAAATATATAGAAAAAAAATAATTAATTATATACCCAACTTTCAAATATAAAGTCTCAATTATACGCTTATTTTTGAAGCTCGTCTTTTTTGTTTCTTTCTTCGAATTGTCTAACATGTCCATAATCCAACTTAGACACAATAGAAGCCCTAATCCAAATAATATATATCTGATAATATATATGTAAGAAAAACTTACTAACGACTGATAAAAAATACAATAAGCAATCATCAGTGTACAAAAAGGAATTAATAAATTTTTGCCTAATCTTATAATATACTCTTTCATCCTATATTTAATTAAAAAAACCAATTTATTACTCTATTCAGCCAATTAGTATCTTCTTGGGATTTTTGAGATTGTTGTTGCTGTTGAGTTTTTTCTTGATGTGCCTCGACAGCAACTTTACTTGGATCTGGGTTTGTCAATTCCAATCCTGCTCTAACTGTCCCCCCCCAACAACAACCCGCTCCGGAACTGTACCGACTTGGGCAAAGTTAGGTAATTGTATTTAATCATGCAAATCTTTTTGTTATAATCCGGTGTAGGGGCAACCCTCGCGGTTGCCCCTTTTATCATGTTTCAATAAACCAAAGGTGTTCAGCGGATGTCTCCATGCGTTCGCTTCGCCGTCATGTCGACTGGAGCGAAGCGAGTGGAGACATCCAATGATAAACGTTAATAACTCATTTTTACAATACGATCCCCGGATCGAAGAAAGCGCTTTGCTTACGTCGGCCTAAAAACAAGGCTACAGCCTTACAAAACGCCGATTGAGTACTTCCAAACATCGTTTTAGCACTTCAAAACCTCGATTTAGATGTTCCGAACATCGTTTTTTAATACTTCCGAACATCGTTTTTGCTATTTTAAACACCGATTGAGTACTTCCGAACGTCGATTTTGATGTTCCGAACATCGATTTTTAATACTTCGAAACACCGATTGGGTACTTCCGAACATCCAATTCGAGGTTAAAAAAGTCGTTTTCGACGTTATGAGCATCGAAAACGGCTTTCTGAGCATCTCGAACGACGCTTTTAGAAACGGTTTCCTATTCCGTTACCTCTGTTTTGTTGGTTTTAGGTTTGCCGTCGAGGAAATGTTTCTTCAATTCCCCGTACAC
>JAITNQ010000057.1 GCA_031290435.1 Candidatus Symbiothrix sp.
TCGAACAAATTATTGACTTTCAGGTAAATATTAAAATTGTTGATTCGTTGGTTTAATTTCACATCCAAGAGTGAAAAGGCCGGATAGGCTACTTCTTCAGCCGGTTTCAAGTTGATGTATTGTGTGTATGTGCCTCCTCTGTCTTGCCAACGGAACTGCCAATCGGCGCTCAGACCTCTGTAGATAGGGTGCGATAGCCCGATTGTGAGTTTATGCTTCAAATAATCCATCACATAATTGGAGATAAGGTTTTCTTCTACATTTTTGCTTTGGTGCATAAACCGATAGCCTATATCCAATTTTGCGCCGGAAAATTGTGGAATCAATTCCTGTAAGCGGAAAGAAAATTGGGTTTCGAAACCCGTTTTATCCAAGTCGGTCAGGTTGCGGGATTCCCATAAATCCTCCGATTTTTCTTTCACCCAGTCAATGAGATTTTTCCCTTTCATATAAAATCCGTTGACAGAAGCGGCAATGAAAATGTTGCTGTATTTTGCACCCAATTCGAAGGCCTCCGATTTTTCGGGTTGCACATCCGAATTTCCCTTGTGGGTAGCGCCTTTGTAGTACAAATCGGTGAAGGTGGGTACACGTGTGGAATTGTTCCAGGAGGCAAAAACCTTCAGGTCGTCAGTCGCCCGCCAAGAGGCATTGATACTGGGATAAAAACCAAAATCGTCCGTAAAGGCCGTATTGTAATTTGCCAGCAGGCCCAATCCCAAAGTAAATTGTTTGAAAAGAAAATTGTGTTCAATAAAATAAGCGTTATTTGTCCGGTTATCGGAATAGGTGTATTTGCCGTCCGGAACGCTTAAAATTTTCCCCAGCACACTGCTGTAAATGCCTTCGTTACGGAGTTCCCCGCCGATATTGGTGATACCTGCCCGCCACTTGTATTGGACATTCAGGTTAAAACCGAAGACGTCTGTCCGGTGATAGTTGGGGTCGGTATACCAAGCGGGTATATCGGGTGTTCCTTCCCTGAATAAATGGAATGTGTCGTAATGGCGGTTCCAATAGAGTTGGGGCATGAATTTGAGTTTTGTGCCTGATTCTCCCCTTATGGACGCGAATATGGAGCGTGTGTCATCGAATTGAGCAGGATAGGCGGGAGAATAGAAAGTATTGGCTCCATAAGCCTTGTCGTTTATCCCCAATTGAAAATCCAACTTGGAGTCATCAACATAAAAATTACTTTGCCACAAAGCATTCAGTGTTTTGAAATCGCTGTTGTCGATATACCCGTCCGCCGCTTTATAGCCGGCCGAAAGACTGTGAGAAGAAGATTTACCCTGCAAAGAACCGCGGGCTTCTGCGCCATACAACTTGTGCATACCTCCTTCGGTATTCAGGTAGATGCCGGTGCCGGATTTTTTTTTGGTAATGATATTAATTCCTCCGGAAAAAGCGCCGGCTCCATATATCAACGAATTGGGGCCTTGTATGATTTCGATGCGTTCGATGTCGGAAAGGTTGACCGGGAGGTCTAATGAATAGTGGGCTGTTTGCGGATTAGAAAGGTTAACGCCATTGAGCAGAATGGCTGTTTGTTCGAAAGTGCCGCCACGCACTGAGATGCCTGATAATACGCCGTTACTTCCCCGTTGGCGGACATCTAAACCAACGACATTTTTCAGTAAGTCCTGAACACTGGCGACCGGCTGTCGCTCAATTTCGTTACAGGTGATAATCGTGACTAATTTTGCTGTTTGATTCAGCGTCAGTTCCGCTTTGGAAGCCGAAACAATCACTTCATCTAATTCCTTATCCGGAATTGAATCACGCACCGACGCCGACAGACTTTGCGCTGCTGTTTCGGTAACAGGGGAAAACGTCAGCATACTGCCTACTACCACCCCAATACTCACCACTTTATGCATACTATTGAAAGCAGCATAAGATTTGTGTGCGAAGCGCCTGAAACGGAACGCTCGCCTGATGTCAAATTTTTTTTCTCTCATAAATAAAAAATTAAAGTTATTAATAAAATAAAGTACGCTTATTTCTCCAATCGGAATGATTTCTGTCCGATTCTGTTTCCATCGGCAAAGATATCGACCCTGTAAGTTCCGGGCGTGAGAAATTCCTCAACTTTCCAGTAGATAGATATTTCGATTTCTTCCCCCATGTATTCTATGTCTCGTTTAACAGAATAGTTGATTTCTTTGTCTTCATACATGAAAACGTTGCTGCGGCTTTTTATCAACACATCATCGTCCGGTTTCTGAATCCTGAGATAGATGGTTTTTTCGCCGGGCGGAGCGGTAATGTTCCTGTTGATGGTGAAATGTACTTCCAACTGGTCCATGTTCTTAATCTTATCCGTCTTTTTGTTTTTGTCCGTAATACCGATTACGCTAATATTGCTTGCATCTAATTTGGCAGCCAATTGTACGGTTTCGGCCAATTGTTCCTTTTCCTGCGAAAGTTGGGAAACCGTTTGGGTAGCCTGCCGGTATTTAGCCGTAACCTGTTTGTTTTCAACAGTCAACTTTTCATTGATTTTATTCAGGGAGTCAATTTGTTGCACATAATTCTGCAAAATGACCCGCAGTGTTTCCAATTCTTTTTTCAGTTCATTGATTCGTTTGATATTCGTCGATTTAATAGTGCGCAGTTCCTCCTGTAAGCGTTGCACTTTCATCTGCTCGGTTTCTAATTTGGCAAGCAGAGAATCATTGTTGATTGTCAACTTATATCCTTCATATTGGATAGACAATTCGTTATAGTCATCGGCCAATTCATCCTTTGTCAATTCCGATTGCAGTTGCAAATCCTGCATCTGTTTTCTTTGCTGGAAAATAAAAAGAACAGCGACTATCACGATCAACAGCAGCGCTACAACTATCACTATCCACAGCGTTTGCTTATTCTTCATTTGTTCAAGATTTGTTTTAATTTATGCGTTTCACTTCAATCCATTTGCGCGCGTTCACAAAGGCTTCCATCCAAGGAGTAATTTCATCATTTTTCCGGTTAGCCGGATAATGAGCGCATTGCCAAGGGAAAATAGTCCGTTCCAAGTGCGGCATCATCGCTAAGTGGCGGCCGTCTTTCGAGCAGATACCGGCTACGGAATAATCCGATCCGTTGGGATTACCGGGATAAGTATCGTAAATATATTTGGCTATTACATGGTATTTTCTCTCTTCAAAAGGGAAACTGAATTTACCTTCTCCGTGTGCTACCCAAATACCTAATTTATTACCTGTGAGCGACCCGAACATGACTGATTTATTTTTAGGGATGGTCAGCGAAACAAATCCCGATTCGAATTTATGCGAATCGTTGTGCAGCATTTTCGCTTTGATTTTATGTTTGTCGTTGATCAGGTTCAGTTCCATCATCAGTTGGCAACCGTTACATATTCCCAAGCTCAGCGTATCCATACGGGCGTAAAACTTATCAAGGGCTTCTTTTGCTTTTTCGTTATAAAGAAATCCGCCGGCCCAGCCTTTGGCGGAACCGAGCACATCAGAATTGGAGAATCCTCCACAAAAGACCAAGAAGTGGACGTCTTCCAGCGTTTCTCTACCTGAAACCAGGTCGGTCATGTGGACGTCTTTCACGTCGAAACCGGCGAGGTATAAGGCGTAAGCCATTTCCCGGTCTCCGTTGGTGCCTTTTTCGCGGACAATGGCGGCACGAATCCCAGACGTATTTTTCCGGTCAGGGGTCAAAGCATATTCAGCCAAAGTTCCGGAGAACCCCTTGTTGAATCTAAATTGCAGGCGTTGCCGTTTATAGTTCATAAAGCGTTCTTGCGCACATTTTTCGCCGCTTTGCAGCCGGTCTAAAAGGTAAGACGAAGAATACCACACATCGCGTATGTAATCAATGCCGAAATGGTATTGAACGCCGTCTTTCGCAATCAGTACATGGCGTTCCAAAGCCGGTTTGCCTATTTTAGCAAAAGCTATTTCCCTGGCATATAGAATATCTTCTACTGCTTTCCGGTTTTCGACTTGAATCAGAATGCCGGGATTTTCGCTGAACAATATCTTTATCAAATCATCTTCTTTCAGTCTATCCAGATTAATATCCAAACCACTTCCTTCGTTTCCGAAACACATTTCCAATAAAGCGGTTATCATTCCGCCTGCAGAAATATCGTGTCCGGCCACAATCAGTTCTTTTTCTATCAATTCCTGAACGGTATCGAAAACGTGTTTGAAATATTCCGTATCTTTTACAGTAGGGACTTCATCGCCCAAACGATTAAGCGACTGTGCGAAAGCCGAACCGCCTAATTTGAATGTATCGAACGAAAAATCGATATAGTAAAGCGTTGTCCGCTGGTTGTTGGCCACTACCGGAGAAACGATTTTCCGTATATCGGACACTTCCGCTCCCGCAGAGATAATAACGGTTCCCGGTGCAAAGATTTTCTCTTCCCCGTATTTCTGGGTCATGGATAAAGAATCTTTACCGGTGGGGATGTTGATGCCTAACTCGCAGGCAAAATTGGAACAGGCTTCTACGGCTTCGTACAGGCGGGCGTCTTCGCCCGGATTTTTACATGGCCACATCCAGTTAGCGCTCAAGGAAACGCTGCTGATTCCATTTTTCAAAGGTGCAAAAACGATATTTGTGAGCGCTTCCGCTATGGCCAAGATCGAACCTGCGGCAGGGTTTATCAGCGCAGCCTGCGGAGCATGTCCTATGGAAGTGGCTATCCCGGCTTTTCCCCGATAATCTAGGGCCACGGCGCCCAAATCGCTCAAAGGCAGTTGGATTTCGCCCTGGCATTGTTGGCGGGCGACTTTTCCCGTTATAGAACGGTCAACCTTGTTGGTCAGCCAGTCTTTACAAGCTACAGCTTCTAATTGCAGCACGTTTTCCAAGTATTCATGCAGGTATTTGACATTGTATACGATGGGTTTGAATTGTTCTTCTATCGACAAATCATTTAGTATCGTGCGCGGCGGTTTTCCGAAAAAGTCGGCAAGTTGCATGTTCAAGGGTTTTTGTCCGTCGGCTTGTTGAAATACCAATTGCATATCGCCGGTTGTTTCTCCGACCGTATACATCGGTGAACGTTCGCGTTCCGCTATTTTTCGGATACGTTCGATATCTTCCGGTTTCAGCAGCAATCCCATTCTTTCCTGACTTTCATTGCCGATGATTTCTTTCGCCGAAAGCGTCGGGTCTCCGATGGGGAGTTTGGACATATCAATAACGCCGCCTGTCGATTCTACCAATTCCGACAAGCAGTTCAAGTGGCCGCCGGCGCCATGGTCATGGATAGAAACGATGGGATTGTTGTTGGATTCCGCCAAAGCGCGTATCACATTCGCCGCCCGTTTCTGCATCTCCGGATTGGCGCGTTGTACGGCATTTAGTTCGATGCCGCTCGTATATTCGCCTGTCGCAACGGACGAAACGGCTCCGCCGCCCATGCCGATACGGTAATTGTCTCCCCCCAGCACGACTACTTTTTCTCCGGTCTGTGGGGTTTCTTTCAAGGCGTCTTTTTTGTTTGCAAAACCTACGCCTCCGGCCATCATAATTACTTTGTCGTAGGCGAATTTTTTCCGGTTTTCCTCGTGTTCAAAAGTCAGCAAGGAGCCGCAAATCAAGGGTTGCCCGAATTTATTTCCGAAATCGGAAGCGCCGTTCGAAGCTTTGATTAAGATTTGCGCAGGGGTTTGGTATAACCATTTTCTCGGCGGCAAGGCGTTTTCCCATTCGCGGTCTAAGTCGGTGCGCGGATAAGAAGTCATGTAAACGGCTGTTCCGGCTATTGGGAGCGAGGCTTTCCCACCGCCCAGACGGTCGCGGATTTCTCCGCCGGTTCCGGTCGATGCCCCGTTGAACGGTTCGACGGTAGTAGGAAAATTATGGGTTTCCGCCTTCAGGGAAATGACGGTTTCAATATTTTTCACGGCAAAATAATCCGGTTTGTCACCCGATAGCGGGGCGAATTGTTCGATGACAGGTCCTTCATTGAAAGCTACATTGTCTGTATAGGCCGACACCAATTGATTGGGATTCACTTGCGAAGTCTTGCGTATTAGGTTGAAGAGGGTGGATTCTTTTGCCTCGCCATCAATAATGAAAGTGCCATTGAAAATCTTGTGCCGACAGTGTTCGGAGTTTACTTGAGAAAAACCAAAAACCTCGCTGTCGGTCAGTTTTCGTCCTAATTTATTGCTGACCTGATTCAGGTATTTTATTTCTTCCTGACTCAAAGCCAAGCCTTCCTGCTGGTTGTAAAAAGCAATATCATCAATAAGAGCGATGGATTCCGGCTTTTTGTTAACCGTGAAAACATCCTGTCCTATTCCAGTGTAAATCCGCTGAAGCATAGGGTCAAAACCTACATCCTCATTCGGCACGATAAGAAATTCTTCTATTCGGCTAATGCCTTCGATTCCCATGTTTTGGGTAATCTCTACTGCATTAGTGCTCCATGGTGTGATCATTTCTCTTCTCGGCCCGACCAAAAAAGCATCAATGTTTCTTTTCGAGAGCGGTTCCGCTTTGTTGAACAACCAAACCAATTTTTTGAGGTCTATCTTTGAAAGTTTGAACTGAGTTTCAATAGCAATTATCGAATCAGTTACGGTTCTGAAAAAAAGAATCATTTCGAAAGCAGTTTATGTATTGTTTCTGCCTGCAAAGATAGTATAAATCATCTAATTTTAATAGTAAATTTTATTAAATAAATGAAGTTATCCATGCTTTTTATAAAGTTGTCTTAACCTTGCAAGGGATAAGTCTTTCTCGTTATTTGTATTCGTCCCAACTCTTGATAGGAATTTTTTCCATGTCTATTTCGCAGAATGCTTGAATAAAGGCTGATGCCAAACGCGAATTGGTAAACAGCGGTATATTGAAGTCGATGGCGCCGCGTCGGATTTTGTAGCCGTTCGACAATTCGCCTTCCGTCAAGTTTTTCGGAATATTGATTACCAAATCAATTTGTTTCGCATGAATCATATCCAAAGCATTGGGGTTTCCACCTTCGCTGGGTTGGTAAACATGGATGGACGGAATATTGTTTTCCGACAAAAAGCGGTGCGTCCCTTCCGTAGCATAAAGCGTATAGCCTTTTTGTTGCAACAGGCGGCAAGCATTTAAGGTATCCAATTTGGAACGCACGGTTCCACTGGAAACCAATACATTCTTTTTCGGTACCCGCATGCCAACGGAAAGCATGGATTTCAGGACTGCTTCGTAGTAATCATCGCCAATACAACCCACTTCGCCGGTCGACGCCATGTCCACACCCAGCACGGGGTCGGCTTTCTGCAAGCGGGAGAAGGAGAATTGCGAGGCTTTGATACCCACATAATCCAAGTCAAATTCGTTCTTACCCGGACGTTCTACTTTTTCTCCCAGCATCACCCGTGTAGCTAATTCAATGAAATTCAGTTTCAGTACTTTGGAAACGAAAGGAAAACTTCGCGACGCCCGCAGGTTACATTCGATGACCTTGATTTCGTTGTCTTTCGCTAAGAACTGGATATTGAAAGGTCCGGTAATCTGGAGCGCTGCGGCGATTTCCTTGGCAATCCGTTTGATTTTGCGAACCGTTTCCACATACAGGCGTTGCGGCGGGAACTGTATGGTTGCATCGCCCGAATGGACGCCGGCAAATTCAATATGTTCAGAAATGGCATAACTGACTACCTCGCCTTTGTCGGCTACGGCGTCTATTTCTATTTCTTTGGCATTCTGTACAAATTCGCTGACTACCACCGGATGTTTCTGGGAAACATTGGCCGCTAATTTCAGGAAGCGCTCCAACTCTGTCCGGTTTGAACAGACATTCATCGCGGCGCCCGAAAGTACATACGAAGGACGTACCAGTACAGGGAATCCTACTTCATCGACAAACTTGTCGATATCGGAGAGTGAAGTCAATTCTTTCCATCTCGGCTGGTCGATACCCAAACGGTCGAGCATGGACGAAAATTTGTGCCGGTCTTCGGCTTTGTCGATATTTGTAGCGCTTGTTCCCAAAATGGGGACTCCGGCTTTGTCTAAGGACAGCGCCAGATTGTTCGGGATTTGTCCGCCGGTGGACAAGACCACGCCATGCGGATTTTCCAGTTCGATGATATCAACCACTCTTTCGTAGGTCAGTTCGTCGAAATACAGGCGGTCGCACATATCGTAATCGGTCGAGACGGTTTCGGGATTGTAGTTAATCATCACGCCGCGCCATCCCCGGTTACGGATGGTTTCCAAGGCGTTTACCGAGCACCAGTCAAATTCCACGCTGCTTCCGATGCGGTAAGCGCCCGAACCGAGTACGATGACCGACCGTTGGTCGCCCAAGTAATGCACATCGTTTTCCGTACCGTTGTAAGTCAGGTACAGATAGTTGGTCTGAGCCGGGTATTCGGCGGCCAAGGTGTCGATTTGTTTTACGACAGGCACTATACCCGTGCTTTTGCGTCGTTCGCGCAACAAGGCTTTCTTTTCGGTAGCCGTATCCGAATTGTTGTACAACAGTTTGGAAATCTGGAAATCGGAGAAACCTTTCTGTTTGGCGGTACGCAACAAGTCGTCCGGTAATTCTTCGATAGAATTGTATTTTGCTATTTCTTTCGAACACTTGTAAATCAACTGGAGTTTCTGGAGGAACCACAAATCGATTTTTGTCAGTTCGTGGATTCGTTCAATGGAATAGCCGACTTCCAAGGCTTGTGCAATAATAAATATCCGTTTGTCGGTCGGTTCGGACAAGGCTTTGTCTATATCGTCCACTTCCAAGTCTTTGTTGGCGACGAAACCGTGCATGCCCAAGGAAATCATCCGCAAACCTTTCTGAATCACTTCTTCGAAACTGCGACCGATAGACATGACTTCTCCTACGCTTTTCATACTCGAACCGATTTCCTGTGATACGCCATGGAATTTACCCAAATCCCAGCGTGGAATCTTGCAGACGATGTAGTCCAAAGCCGGTTCGAAAAAGGCGGTAGTCGTTTTGGTCACCGAGTTTTTCAGCTCTTGCAGACCGTAGCCCAAAGCCAGTTTAGCGGCGATAAATGCAAGCGGATAACCGGTTGCTTTTGACGCCAAAGCAGAAGAACGGCTCAGGCGGGCGTTGACTTCAATCACGCGGTAATCTTCCGAAACCGTGTCGAAAGCGTACTGTACGTTACATTCGCCAACGATGCCTATGTGGCGGATGATGCGGATAGATAACTCCCGCAATTTATGATATTCGTGATTGGTCAGCGTTTGTGAAGGCGCGACAACGATACTTTCGCCTGTGTGTATCCCCAAGGGATCGAAATTTTCCATGTTACACACCGTGATACAGTTGTCGTATTTATCGCGAACCACTTCATATTCTATTTCTTTCCAGCCTTTCAGCGATTTTTCAATCAATAACTGATTGGAATAATTGAACGCTTTTTCCGCCAGAATTTTTAATTCTTCGGGATTGTTACAGAATCCGCTTCCCATGCCTCCAAGGGCGTAGGCGGCGCGGACAATAATAGGATAGCCTAATTTTTCCGCGGCGACGAGGGCTTCTCCGACCGATTCGACAGCGAGGCTTTTGATGGATTTCACGTCGATTTGGTCAAGTTTTTTCACAAACAGTTCGCGGTCTTCGGTATCAATAATCGACTGGACGGGTGTTCCCAAAACGCGGACATTGTATTTTTCGAAGACGCCCGACTGATAGAGGGCGACTCCGCAGTTCAGCGCAGTTTGTCCGCCGAAAGAAAGCAGGATGCCGTCAGGACGTTCTTTTTCAATCACTTTTTCGACAAAAAAAGGTGTAACGGGAAGGAAATAAATCTTATCGGCTACACCCTCCGAAGTTTGCACGGTAGCGATATTCGGATTGATCAAAACGGTGCTAATTCCTTCTTCTTTCAAGGCTTTCAGGGCTTGCGAACCGGAATAATCAAATTCTCCCGCTTCTCCGATTTTCAAAGCGCCGGAGCCGAGCAACAAGACCTTGCCCCCCAAAGTCCCCTTCAGGGGATTTAGGGGTAAAGTCCCCTCTGTGGGATTTAGGGATTCCAAAGCCTCCTTTAGGGGGTTGGGGGTATTCATATTATCCATGAACATATCGAATAAAAATTCCGTATCCGTTGGGCCGGAAGCCGCTTCAGGGTGGAACTGGGCGGAAAACCAGGGTTGGGTTTTGTGGCGTATGCCTTCGTTGGTCTCGTCGTTCATATTGGTGAACAAGACTTCCCATTCTTTTCCCAAAGTGTTGGTATCAACGGCATACCCGTGATTTTGCGATGTGATGAAGCACTTGTCCGAACCGGCCATCCTGACCGGTTGGTTGTGGCTCCGGTGCCCGTATTTCAGTTTGAAAGTGGAAGCGCCACCGGCTTTGGCCAGCAATTGGTTTCCCATACAGATGCCGAAAATCGGTTTGCCGTTTTCCATGGCAGTCTTGATATGGCCGACAGTAATCCCGCAATGGTCGGGGTCGCCCGGCCCGTTCGAGATAAACAAACCGTCGTATTCGAGCGTGTTGAAATCGTAATCCCAGGGAACCCGGATGATATTGACGTCCCTCTTCAACAGGCAACGAACAATATTGTGTTTGACGCCGCAATCGACTAATACCACCGTTTTGGAACCTTTCCCGTAGCGCAGCACTTCTTTGCAGCTGACTTTGGCCACTAAATTTTCCAAACTCGGGTCGATAAAGTCAATATCATCAGGTGAACCGAATACAATTTTACCTTTCAGCGAGCCTTTTTCGCGAATCAATTTTGTCAGTTCGCGCGTATCAACGCCATAAATACCGGGCACTTTGTGTTCCTTCAACCAAGCGCCTAAACTCTTGCTGGCGTTCCAGTGACTGTATTCATGAGAATATTCGGAAATAATGAGGCCGCTTATCCGGATTTTTTCGGATTCGTAAAATTCCGAAAGACCATTGATAACATTGTCTTCCGGAACACCGTAATTTCCGACCAAAGGATAAGTGACTGTGAGAATTTGTCCGGCGTAAGAGGGGTCGGTCAGGCTCTCCGGATAGCCTACCATAGCAGTATTGAAAACGACTTCTCCGGCTGCCGGAGCTTCATAACCAAACGAATAGCCATCAAATGTCATCCCGTTTTCCAATACCAAAACTATCTTTTTGTCCATATATTTTGTAAAGGAATTTTTTAACCGCACAAAGGTACAAAAAAAATTGGTTATTTTCCCAAAAGAAATTTTTAGGCTATTACTTTTTTTGAGGCGCTCTGTCACAAAAGTCAGAAAGAGAACGCAAATGACGCAAATAACGCAGATTTACACAAATTTTAAAAAGCATAATATACTGTATATAAACAATATAATAAAAAACACTTTTGCGAACATTTGCGGTTTTTGCGGTTTTTGCGTTCAAAAAACTGATTTTCAATTCAAATTTTCGAACAAATTTATCTGATATTATTGGGGTAATCGATTATAGATAAGGAAAATGCGAAAATAATTGCGTTGAAATATAAAGTTCCTCCTCTTATTTAGAGGAGGTACTCAGCGGAAAAAGAAATTTCGCAAATGTACAAAATATTTCTAATCAATGCATAACATTAATACTATTTTTTTTACAAAAATTTGTTTTTCATGCTAAATAACTGTATTTCAGTTTGTTTAAAAATGTTTATAAAAATTGGTATTCAGGCATTCTACACCATATATTTAAATAGTTTGTTTTCAATTGGATTAAGCGTTTACACATTTCGGCTTTGGCAATTTGTTTCAAAATTAGTTTATAAACGAATAGGAGGCTGTTTTTATGTAGTTAGAAATAAGCAGATTATGCGTGTTAAATTTGCAGTACCTCCTCTAAATAAGAGGAGGTACTGAGGCAGAGAGTGGAAATTCAATCATCAGATAGTATGAAACATTTATGCATTTTAGTTCAAAACACGATACCCGGTTCCTGTTTTTCAGGCATCGGTAGGGCAAATAGTTTGCCCGGTCAACCCAAGGAATTGTTTTGGAATGATAACAATCATTTTCAGGCAGTTCCTTTTAATTTTTATTTTATGTCCGTATTTTTTAACAAGATCGAGCGAGGTAATCCCATGGATACTACCGCTCCGAAGAAGTGGTACGCAACATTGAAAACGATCAATCAGGTGAAAGAAAAAGAAGTCGCCCAATTGATTTCCGACGAAACCACGCTTAACCGAAAAGAGGCAGAAATGTCTTTAGACCAATTAGAAAAAGTTTTAATACGTTTGCTCTTGGAGAGCAACAGTGTGGAACTTGGCGATTGGGGCTCTTTCCACCTGACTTGCAACAGTGAGGGTGTAGAAACTAAGGATGCCTTGACGGCTTCCAATATTAAAGGAGTGAATATCCGCTTTGTTCCGGGAAAAGTTTTGAGAAATGCACTTAAAAATGCAACATTCAAATACACCGAAAGCATTGTCAGCTAAAGGCGAATATTCGAAGTTTGTGACGCGAATATTCGTACCTATACGATGCGAATATTCGTTCTTGCCCAATACGAATATTCGGAGTTTCCGATACGAATATTCGGACTTGATGGGTAGGAATATTCAGGTATGGTGGGTGTGAATATTCGCGTTTTCAAATGGAAAAGGTATGGAAAATCATTTAATATAAAATTTTAAAAACTCAATAATATGACTAATATTAATAATGATGGAAATTACAAGTTAAATACCATCGCATGCGAGAATTTGGAGCAGTTATTTCGTGCTGCTATCAGTGAACTAAATAAGTTTACTCTTGCAAACAATGCCATAAAACGAAAACAAGCGAATATACAAAATCTAAAACAAGAAATAGAAAAAAAGAAAGGACAAGCAACGACAGATGTGGGTTGCATTTGGTTTTTATTGATCGTAATCATAGGGATTGCTGTTTATTTATACTATGGTACAACTATAGTTAGTACTAACACATGGTTTTTACCTGTAGCGATTGGGGTCATTGTATTTTGGTGTGGTTTATATAAATTGACTGCTGTAAGTAAAAAAAACATTGAAAAAATCACTTCCAATATAGCAACACACGAAAAGCAGCTTGCAGATTTAGAAAAACAACAAGATGATATTGTAAAAGAATTTACTGCACTTCAGTTTATTCCCGAAAAATACAGCAACGAAACGGCATTAAAACTGATGTTGGGATACATACAGGATTATAGAGCCTCAAATTGGGAACGTTGTACGGATTTGTATGAAATAGATCGACATAATGGGAAAATGGAAGAATCTGCTGAACGAACAGCAGAACAAGCTGCAATATCGGCAAAATTGGCTGCCGAAACGCGCAATGCAACGCGTTCAGCAGCGGCTGGTGCATGGGCAGCCGCCGCAGGCATTTGGTGGAGATAAATTGTCCTGATCATAAGGTGAACAGGGATATTTTTCATATATCCAACTATATAATGCCTTGTCGGAAATGGACGATGCGTCCGACGAAAACATTAAGAACCTAAGCCGGACACAGGCAGCGCGTATGTACTGGTGCATGTGGACAGGTTGAATGAGATAATAGATTTTATGTATAAAAATAAAACAATATTCAAATAATTATGGCACAAAATGCAAAGAAAAAAAGTTTAGCAATGTTATTGGCATTTCTCGCGCTGACCTTGTTGGTTTCGTGTGGAGGTGATATTGGCGGAACGTTTATCCCCAAAAATGAGATAGCAAAAAAGCAAATGTTTACCAAGTTTGTATTCAGTAAGCGAGGTACGGTAAAATGCTATATGGGTATGCCAAGTATGCCGCAAATAGGTACTGCATACGAAATACGCTATACACTTGAAGGTACGAAGCTTAGTTTAGAAGGAGGAATACCGGGTATTAATGGCGCAAGTTTCGACTTTCAATACGACAAGGCTAAGAATGAGATTTCGCTTTTTCAGGGAATGTTGGGAACTGAAGGCGCAATTTGGGGCAAAGAGGGAACTTTTGACCCGAATCAAAAAGACCCGATTCCGCCTGTTAATCTCCCCAAAGAGCCTGAAAATAACAATGAAGGAACTGGCGTTTTGAATAAAATTAAAGACTTTTTTAGTTCAAAGCCAAAGGACAATGCCAAAAAACAATTTGACCGTAGTGATATTGCTTATGTGTATATTATTAATGACTCAAAAGCAACAGCAATCCATGCAGGGCATAATTTCATTGCATTTGAAGATGAAAATGGGAATGGAGCAGTTTATAGTTATGGTCCTGTTGAATCACGTATGGATTATCATGCACGAATATGGATTGGCACATTTTCTAATTTTGAGAATGCATTAAAACAACAAAATTTCTCTTTATCGGCACAAAGATTGGCAGTTGTTGATTCTACTAAAAAAATAACATCTATTGTCCATTGGAAAAATGATTTTAATAAGTATGAATACTATTATGGCAAAGAATATTGTTATGGGACAGCGAATCAGGCTTTTGATAGATATGTAAAGTTTTTAGTTACAAAAGAAGAGGGCGAAAAAATGATTGATTATGCTGACTTATATTTAAGCAACCACCCTCAGTATGGAGTGTTAGTTCCCGGGAAAAAAGTAGGACAATGCGATAATATGACTTCGGAAATTGCAGGAGCGGGCGGACTGGGTTATGTGGTATTAAATACCCCAAACTTTTCGTTTAATAACATTTTAGATTGGGGACAAATAAGAAATAGATATTTTATTAAAAAATATCCGTCAGAATAAACTATCAAATGGCTTTGTAACAAAATAATAAAATTAAAATAAATGGAAAATCATTTAATAATAGGTTTAGGCGGCACCGGAGGCAAGGTGCTGAAAGCGTTTCGCAAACGCTTGTTTTCGGAGTATAGTGACGAAGAACGCGCAAAACTTCCAATCGGGTTTGTTTATGTGGATTCTACCACTGAAATGATGAACCCCGATGATGTAACTTTTCGCGTACATGGCAAAAATGCTGCATTCACGAATAGCGAATTTGTCAATATCAAAGGTGTAGAACTCGACACCGTGTTCAAAAACCCCAACGGATTTCCCGGACTGAAAGGATTTCTGGGCGACCCCGAAGTGATGCAAAAGACTATTGGCTCGGTTGGCGCAGCAGCCGGACAGAAACGCCGCGCAGGCAGAATTTTGTTTGGCGGCTCGGTGCAATCCTATCTGGCTACATTGAGTGCGCAATACGACAGGATAAAAAATATCAGTGGAAATACGGCTGTCAATATTCATATATTTACTGGCTTGGCTGGCGGCACAGGTTCCGGCTCTATTATTGATGTTATTGCACAAACACGCACTTTGTTTCCGCTCGAAATGGATGATGCAAAAACACAGGGCGCCAATATTTTGGCATATTGTATGATGCCCGAAGTACACCCGCCTGCCGGTTGTGATGCCGGTCGTTACCACGCCAACGGATTTGCTGCTTTGACGGAATTAAACACACTTGTAGCAGGAAAATATCAGCCTCACGATGTTACCGCCCATACCGATAAAATACGCCTCAAAAACATAAGAAATTCGTTTGGTGCAAACGGCATATTTGTTTATACCAATGTGAATGAACATGGGAAAGTCATTGAATCTTTTAAGCAGTTGCCTGTTATCGTTTCCGATTTAATTTACAGTTATGTCTTTTTGGAGCAAAACGATAACACAGGAGACTTTATTCGTTCCTATACCTTTGAAAATATTGTTGATCATAAATTTGAATTTAACGAAAAGGCAAAAGAGGGCGAAATAGACATTGTTCGTTCCAAAGCATTCGGGTCGTTTGGTGTGAAGCGCGTTATTCTTCCCGAAGAAGAAATTGTGGAATATGTTACCTATAATTTTGGTCGTCAGGCATTGTTGCAAATTCGCTACAACAATTGGAACGACGATTTGGGTTTTCGCGACAAACCTGCCAATGTCGATTTCAACTCCTTTGTGAAAGATGCCGAACAGTTGGAACGCTGGCGAATGACCAATAAGCATTTAATGCTTGACAAGCCGATTTTGACTTCCGACCAAAAGAAATGGAACGGCATAGCCGATTATTGGAATAGCGTTGTTCCGGCTTGGACAACACAATCGGCTTCGACAAAAATGCCTTTGAATGAACTGGAGAAATATTGTTCCGAAGGTTTTGAGAAATTTTTTCGTAAAGCAGGAGTGAAAAATTTCTATGAAGGGAAAACGCAGGCAAAAGAAGAACACGCCAATGAAATTGTTGATGAAATTGAAAAATATATGTTCGACAAATTTGAAACAGGCGATTTGTCGTTACATAACCTTACGCAATTGATTGATAAACTTATTGAAACCGTTGGACTTCGCAGGCAGGAATACGAAGGAAATATCACAAAATGGAATCAAAGCATTGAACAGTTGACAAATGCCATATTCTTGAAAAAGCAGGAATATGCAAATAAAGGACTAATTGGCAGTTGGATTTCTAAGAATAAATTAATTCAGGCACATTCAACGCTGACTAATCAGTTTTACATCAAAAAAACCGAATTGGAAGGGTTAAATTTTGGTGTGGCGCTGTTGGCAAGTTTGAAGACAAAATTAGATGCTTTGCGTACAAGAATTGAATCTTTTGTAAATCTTGTGAATGAGGCGATTGATGATGCAGAAAAGCAGGCAGCCGCACGCTGTCAAGACAATGGCGATATTGCCGACTTGCAAGAAGCGGTTGTTCGTTTCTACAATCACGATGCCGTTGTGAAATTTACAAAAACAGTGGAACAGGACAAAAAACGGCAGGAAAATATCGCAAGCGAATTTCGAGCAGCACTATTGAAACAAATAGGAAACGACCGTACTTTTA
Organism: Candidatus Symbiothrix sp.; assembly: GCA_031290435.1. Lineage (GTDB taxonomy): Bacteria > Bacteroidota > Bacteroidia > Bacteroidales > Azobacteroidaceae > Azobacteroides. The sequence goes on from JAITNQ010000057.1 coordinate 16,725, forward strand.
CGCGAGCCAACACCGAAATCAGCAAAGACAAAATTTCGCAGATATTGGAAAAAAATATCCGTGAGAAATCCATATCCATTCACGACGAAATTTTGATTGAGAACAACGAAAAACTTATCAATCGCAATATTTTGGAACAGTTGAGCGAAAAATATAATGATGAAGACGCTCTCAAAAAATTCACACTCGAATTGATACAAAAAAGCGGTGTACTGCTCACTTTCGATTCTACCGAAATCAGTAGAGCCGTTAAAAATAATCCCATTCCCGACAAAGTAAACATTTTCAAGAAAGTGATTATGATTAATATGCCGAAAATTGAGGGTAACGAGAAAGTTCAAAAATTTGCCGACAAGTTCAAGAATGCGCTTCAATCTTCGGTTGGCGGCGGTGTTACTGTAAAGGTAGATACTAACGGCAGCCGTAAAAACGAGATTACCATTATCAGTATTACCTACTGTTTCCCGTTGCGTGCCATTCAGGATTTGAAAGTGTTGAAAGAAAAATACGATTATTTGGTAAGCAATCCCAACGAGGCGCGACAAAACCGTACCGTTTTGCATACTGACGGCACAGGTGAGAATTTTCCCGATTTGTTTGTAGCAAATGATATGCTACCCTCGCAAATTCGGGAAAAATATACGGCTTATCTGATTATGGCTTATGCGATGGGCTTTATAAAATATGCGGACAAAGCCGATGGAACAGGGAAAAGTGCGTATGGAACGATAACAAAAGACGAATTAGGCGATGAAGTATTGAATCCTCTTGCCAATAAGTTTACCGAAATTCCTTTTAAAGAATCTTTTGACGAATCTTTTGGAGAATCGTTGTGTGAACTGACGGAACAAACTTTAAAATCCGACTATTTGCATGTTTCCAAAAGGGAAGAACTTGTAGCAAAAATACAAGACTTGTACAGCAAGGTAATTGTTGCCGAATTTGGCGGAAACAAAGGTATAGCAGAGTGCAAATTTTTTGCAGACCAAGCAAAAAAAACAATTAACACAATTAAAAACGCATAACGAGTATGGCAAACAATAATTTAACAGCCCGCAAAGGACAATGTATCAATTATGGAAATTGTCCAAAAGCAGATTCCCATGAAGTGATAGAAGTAAATTTGGGCGACGATTTCATTTGCCCCGAATGTGAGGGTAGTTTGATAGATTTACCACAAGGGCAAAAATTTCCTTGGAAGATTGTTATTGTAATCGTAGCGGTACTTGCAATAGGCGCAGGAATCTATTTCGCTGTTCCGTTTATAAAAGACAAATTTTCTTCTACAAGTGGTGGTGAAACAGAAGAAAGTGTTCCAAATGATATAATAGTTACTCACCCCATTACACCGGATAGCATAACTATCAACAAATACACTTTGTTATTTGAAAAAGTCGATACAACAGAACAACTTATGGCTACTGTTTATCCCGACAATGTGCCGAAAAAAAACAAAAAAGTAATATGGCAGTCAGAAGATTCCACAGTAGCGATAGTCGATACAAACGGAGGTGTTACAGCGGTAGGTGCTGGTAAGGCAGAAATTACGGCATATACAGGCAATGGGTTTTCGGCAACATGCAATGTGACGGTATCAGGCGGCAAAGAGGAGGAAGAACAAGTTGGCGAAAAAGAGGATAATGGAAAAGGAAGAGGAACAAGTGGTGGCGGAAGCAGCGGAACAGTAAAAAAACACGGTACAATTTCCGTTTCTGGAGGTTCTTATATTGGCGAACTGAAAAACGGGCAACTGCATGGTCGAGGGACAATTCGTTACACTAGCCGTACCTTGATTGATTCCCGCGATAGAAAGCAACGCTATGCAGAAGCAGGACAATCTATTACAGGTGATTTTTACAATGGTCATTTAGTACAAGGCAAGTTGTTTGACAATAACGGCAACCAAATTGAAGACATTATTGTAGGCACATTTAAATGATGAAAACGAAAATAATAATAAGCATAGTATTTGCTTTGTGCTTCCATTCGTTGGTAGCGCAAAATTTTGCCACGCGGCAATTGGAATATTTGTCAAGTTTAATGAATTGTCCTTTGCCACAACAAACCGATACGTTTAGATGCTCTGAAATTTGTAATTTGCCGCTGATAATCGAATACGACAAGGCGGGTGTTGTCAGTCATTTGGGCTTTTCGCTTTTTGCCGATTCGCTGAAAAAACATGCTCTCGCAAAACCGCTTTACGATTTTCAGGAACGGCTTTTTCTCGAAGTGTTTTTGCAGGGCGACGAAACAAAAGCCATAAAACTGTTGGGCGAATACAAAGTGCAGTGGGGCAATTTGGGAATAGGCACATTTTACTCCGCTCTCGAATCGTCTCTTCATTTTGCTTCAATCGGGACAAACGAATATGTTTTGACAAAAGACAGTTTAACTTGGACAAGTTCGTGGCAGGATTCCACGTGGATTTTCAGTTTGCGCTTTCCTGCAAATTTTGATTTGATTTCGAGTATGGACAAAAAAGAGGCGGAGATATGGCTGGCAAAACAACTGCAAAATTTTCAATGCAACGGAAATAACACACCTTCAGTCAAAGGTAATGTTGGCGATTTGCAGCAGCTAAACCGTTCAAATTATGTCTTGCGTGGCAATTCATACTTTGTGCAAGCGATGAACAATAATATGTATTTTCAAATTTTGTACGACCGCAATTTTCCCGAAGAATCTATTGCCAATCTGTTTAATTATCCCGACCCGCAGCGAACAAAAGGACTTGATTTGCAGATAAAACAAACGGCTTATGGAGGCAGTTCGCAAACATACAAAGTAAAATTGACTGATTTTCAATGTTTTATGGGAGATGATTATGTGGTTTACACAGGGATTGAAAAATGCAATGTCCAAACAGCCGAGTTTTCTGTTATCTACAAAAGCAAATGGTACAATTACAGTCATTTGCTTTATGTTCAAACCACCCGCGACAACCTGTTTGACAAAACAGAGCCGTTAAAAGCGGTGTTTTATACTTTTATTCCCAATCAAAACATTAAAAATCTGTATAAAGAATATGTCAAAAAATAATCTTATAAGAAAAATAATGATTCTGTTTGCGACAGGACTTTTCGCAGGAGCATTGTCCGCTCAACAGATGGACGAAGCCGCTAAAAGAGAACTGGAGCGCGAAGTCAAAGCATCAGGCGACTATCTCTACGGAGAAGCAGTCGACAATACAAAAGACGAAGCCGTTAAATCGGCTAAGTCCGCTTTGCTATCCGAAATCAAGAAGGAGACGTTGAATCACCCTGAATGGCAGTTTGCAAAATCCATTCAAGCCAAGGATGTGGAGTACAGCGCTGATATGATTGAGTTGATGCGAGGCAACAAATTTCGTGTTATTGCCTATATCAAAAAAGACAACATTCAGATTGTATTCGACAATAAAACGCCCGATGTAAAGATTGAAGATGAAAAAGCAAAACAGGATACAACGACAACGCTTACTCAACCGCAAACAACACAAGCGGAAATTCCACAACCCCCTCCTGTCAAGAGCGATTTGTTGGGACAAATTCTCAAAGCGTCTTCTATACGTGAAATCCAAACAATTTTGCAGGAAAACAAGCGGAACGGTAAGGCTGTCTCCGGTACAATGGACAAACTAACCGCACCTGAAAAGGCATATCTCATTATCTATAAATGGACAGGCGAAATTGTCGCCATTTTAGACAAAGGAAGTGGCGCCAACCGAAAAGATTTGCTTTCGGGCGAAGTGAAAGGAAATGCAATACTCGAACAAAATCAAGTAATATGGTTTCAATTATTCTAAAAAATCAAAAAAATATGACAGATAAAATTTTAAAAATTTGTTTGTGCGCTGTATTTGCTTTATTATCAGGAAATTTATCGGCGCAATACGCTACCGCATTAACTGTGACGGATATTGAACAGTCGGTAGCGCGAAAAATGGAAGCAAACGCTACCGCTCTGCTGACCGAATTAAATCAGGCGTTTTTCAACGGCAAAACGCCTCAACTGATAAAAATCAGCGGAATGAGTAAAGATGGTAAAACTTCAGTTCTGGCGATGTGGGAAATGACACCGTTTCGCAGTATTGAAACGGAAATTATCGAACGCGGCTACAACACGGGCAGTGGTTATCAAGTGCGTAATATTCCTCTCTATCTCAAAGATATGCCCGAAGATGAGGCTTACAAGGAAATTGCTATCAATTTCGATAAATCGGGTGCGATTGACGACATTTTTTTTTCGCTTGATATGCATATTTATAAGGCGATTATGGAAAGCGAAAACAATGACGTAACCGATTTGCGTCGTCGTCAGGCAATTCTCAATTTTGTGGAAAATTTCCGCACGGCTTACAACCGCAAAGACATTGAACTGCTTGCTAAAGTATATAGTGATGATGCTTTGATTATTACAGGAAAAGTAATAAAACAAACCAAATCGGTAGAAAATGTACTTGGCAATTATGGTTTTTCCAAAGAAAAAATTGACTATCAGGTACAAACCAAAAAGGAATACATTAACAAACTGCGTAGCATTTTTAAAAGCAATGCCAAAATCAATGTGCTGTTTGATAGTATCGAAGTTGTCCGCCACCCCAAATACGATGATATATATGGAGTACGATTAAATCAAGGCTGGAATACAAGCAATTACAGCGATGTGGGCTTTCTTTTCCTGATGATTGATTTCAAAGATGGCGAGAATATGGAAATCAATGTGCGCACTTGGCAACCCGAAAAGTTAAATGGAGAATTGTTGTCGGAAGACGAGATATTAGGTATTAAAGATTTTGAAGTAATAGAATCAAGAAAATAAGCTGGATGAAAAAAGTATTATTTCTATATGCAGGACTGCTAATTTCAGCCATGGCAATGTTCGGACAGGAAGTTCCTAAACTGAATGTAACCGAAAGAGATATGGATATGGTAGTTTTCAGGTGTGCAGGCGACAATGAAACCGTAGTGGAAGTAAAAAG
>JAITNQ010000186.1 GCA_031290435.1 Candidatus Symbiothrix sp.
AAAAAAATCATTATGAACAGTAAATTTTTGTCTTTCGTATTGGTTTTCTCGTTGCTGTTCTGCCTCAACATTGACGCTCAAAAGAAAACAACCGCAACAAAACAACCTGCAAAAACGCAAGTTGTTAAACGCGAACAACCGAATTTTGTAACATCTGTTGAGGGAATTAAGGAATATTCGCTCAGCAACGGTTTGCAGATTTTGCTTGTGCCGGACGCCACGCAAAGCAACGTGGTAGTAAATATTGTGTATAAAGTCGGCTCACGCCACGAAGGTTACGGAGAAAAGGGTATGGCGCATCTTTTGGAACATATGCTTTTCAAAAGCACCAAAAATCTTGGCGATATCAAAAAAATGTTGACCGACAAAGGCGGCAATGCCAACGGTACAACCTGGTACGACAGAACAAACTACTACGAAATTTTTCCTTCAAATGAGGAAAATCTGCGTTGGAGTATCGAAATGGAAGCCGACAGAATGATTAACGCTACAATGCTGCAAAGCGACCTCGACAAAGAATTTTCCGTTGTGCGTAACGAATTTGAAATTGGTGAAAACGAGCCTTCGAGTGTGTTGCAGGAACGCATTCTTTCCACCGCTTACCTTTGGCACAACTACGGCAGCAGCACTATTGGCAGCAAAGAAGACATTGAGCGCGTGAAAGCCGACCGTCTCAAAGTTTTTTATCAAAAATATTATCAGCCTGATAATGCGGTGTTGATGATTGGCGGAAAATTCGACGAAGCAAATGCGTTGAAATATGTTGCGCAATATTTTTCGGTTATTCCGAAACCCACGCGTATTTTGGACAAAACTTATACCATTGAGCCTGCGCAGGACGGCGAGCGTTATGTGGAACTGCGCCGAAACGGCGATGTATATTCCATTGGGGTGGTGTATCACACAGCGGCGTTTGCCGATAAAGATTACGCCGCTATTGATGCCTTGGTGGAAGTTTTGACTTCCGACCCTTCTGGTTATCTATACAAATCATTGATTGATACACATTTAGCAACTAATATCGAAGGCCATCAACCCACTTTGCGCGATGCTGCTTTTGCTTATTTTTATCTTTCTGTACCAAAAGAAAAAAATATTGATGAAATAAAAACTACTTTTGTCAATGAATTGAACAAAATAGGCACAACGGCTTACACCGAAGAAGATTTGAACCGCGCAAAAGCAAAACTGTTGAAATCCATTGAAAATATAACCAACAATACGTTGAACAAAGTGATTAATGCCACCGAAATTATTGGTGCAGGCGATTATAGGCTGTTTTTTATCTATCGCGACAACGTGGAAAAACTCACTTTAGACGACCTCAATCGCGTGGCAAAAAAATATTTCCTTTCCAATAATCGCACACTCGGCGTTTTCATTCCTGCAAAAGAAGAAATTCGTGTAAAATCCGATGAAATTACAGACGAACAAATTGCCGAAATGGTGGGCAACTACGAAGGCAAAGTACAAGACGAAGAACTGAAATCTTTTGAGGCATCTATCGCCAATATTAAAGCAAATTTGACGGAAAAAACATTGGCAAACGGCTTGAAATACGGCATTGTAAATAAATCTTTGAAAGGTAAAAAAGTGGTGGCGCAATTCCGTATTCCTTGCGGAACGGCAGAATCGCTTGCAGGAAAAGGCGTCGTTTTCTCTGCAATGGTTTATTTGATGAAAACAGGAACAGCCACAATGACGAAGGCGCAAATTCAGGACAAACTTGACCAACTGAAAAGTTCTATCGGTTTTGGTAAAAGGCCTCAAGATTTGTACATTTCCGTTAATACTTACGAAGAATATGCACCACAAGTGTTTGCCCTTTTGAATGATATTTTGAAAAATTCTACTTTCCCGCAAAACGAATTTGACAAATTGATGGAACAATTCAAATCAAGCATTGACGCAAGCCGCAATGACCCGCAATCGCTTGCATCAACAGAAATCAGCCGTTTGAGCGATCCATACCCGGAAAGCAGCATTTTTTACACCCCAACGCTCGACGAAACTTTGACAAGAATAGAAAAAATCACGCGCGAGCAAGTGATGGAAATGTATAAAATGATTGGCGCAAAACACGGCGTAGGAACGATTGTAAGCGGACTCTCGGCAGAGAAAGTGCAAGCATTGGTTGAAAATGCTTTTGAAAATTGGACTACAACAACAGAATATGTTAAAGTACTGCAAACTTTCTTCCCAACAAAAGAAACCTACAAGGAAATTCAAATCGACGACAAGGAAAATGCCGTTAATTTCGGCACAATTAATTTTCAAATAAACGAGTCTTCGCCTGAGTATCCTGCATTGGAAATTGCGAATGAAATTCTTGGCAGTGGCGGTTTTCTCAATTCACGCATTGCCAAACGCCTGCGCGAAAACGAAGGAATCAGTTACGGAGCAGGCGCCGATATCAGCGTTCCTGTAAAGGAAAATACCGCATCGTGGTTTTCGTATGCCTTCTACAATCCCACCAAAAAATCGGAAGTAAATGCCGCTTTGAAAGATGAAGTTTCAAAAGCAATCGCTTCAGGATTTACGGCAGAGGAAATGAAAGACGCTATCGGCAGTTGGAAAAACGGTCGCAATACCAGTTTGGGAACAGACGGAATGATTATTTCGCTTACCAACAAACACCTCTTTTTCGATACGCCGCTCGAAGAATTTGACGAATTGGAAAAGAAAGTTGATGCGTTGAAAGTAGCGGACTTGAACGCCGTCATCAAAAAATACTTGAATTTAGACCAATTGATAATGGTTAATGCAGGGGATTTTAAGAAAGAATAAAAAAAATGCAGGGGCGATGCAATGATTTTTCGCCCCTGTGTTTTTATTTTTCTAATGCTACTTTACCAAAATAAACCTCAAGCGTAAAACCCGCCAATTCAACTTATATCCCCAACCATCGTTTGGCCTCATCCGGCGTTATTCCTTTTCGAGCGGCATAATCCGTTATCTGTTCATCGCTGATTTTCCCCAGCAGGAAATAATCCGATTCGGGGTGAGAGATATACAGTCCGGCGACCGAAGCGTTCGGATAAATTGCGCCATTGGGGGTTAAGCTGACACCTATCCGTTCCATGCCAAGCAATTCATTGATGATGAAATTCAGAGACAAATCGGGATGAGAGGGATAACCGGATGCCGGACGGATGCCCCGGTAAGGTTCTTTTATCAGTTCTTCGATAGTGTATGCTTCTTCGGGAGCATATCCCCAGAGTTCTTTGCGGACTTTTTCGTGCAGATATTCGGCAGTCGCTTCCGCCAAGCGGTCGCGGAGGATTTGTTTAATCATATCCGTATAAGCGTCGGGTTCATGTTGATGACCGCAATGGCAATTCACAGCCGATTCGTTAGCGCCGGCCGTTGCCGTGAAAAATCCGGCATAATCTCCGTCGGGATGGAAAAAATCGGCTAAGGATTTATAGACGTCGCTTTCCCGTTTTTCTTGTTGACGAAGGAAAGGAATCTCATAGCAAGCTTGGCCGCTCACCCCTTTGGAGCCATCGACAATCAGGGTATCCCCGACCCTCTTTACCGGAAAAAATCCGGTAATCGCCCGAATAAATCCGGTATCATGAGTTGCCCATTCCGTCAGGATACTTTGCGCATCGTTCAGTAAACGAACCGCTTCTATGGCTTTTTGCTTTTCATCGCCGGAGAAAACCGCCAACCATTGTCGTTTTTCATCCTCGGTTTGCAGTTTCATGTATTTCCCATAACGGACGGGAAATTTCCATGCGGACACAAAGGCCAACCAATTGATATACGGAATGATTTCTTTGACAGGAATGGCATCTAATACCCGTGTTCCTACAAAAGAAGGAATGTCGGGCATATAATTTGTCCGGTCAATAGTGAAAGCATGTTCTCTTGCATAGGCTAAGGAAACCAAATCCACACGTCCGGCTTTGTTGCGTAGCGATTGGTAAGTATCTTTGATTCCATGTACATATTCCGCTTTGGTAAGCGGATTCAGCAACTGGTTGGCGGCGGGGGCCGCCAAGGATGCATCCGTTACATGAATAACCGGTCCTTGATACAAGGGATCAATTTTCAGAGCGGTATGCAGTTTCGAAGTAGCGGCTCCTCCAATCAGGAGCGGTAAGGTGAAACCGGCTTTTCCCATTTCGGAAGCCACGAAAGCCATTTCCTGCAAGCTCGGCGTAATCAGTCCGCTCAAACCGACCATATCTACCTTGTGTTCTTTTGCTTTCCTGATGATGTCTTCCGGCGGAACCATCACACCTATGTCTATGATTTCATAATTATTGCAGGAAAGCACCACGCCTGTGATATTTTTCCCAATGTCATGCACATCACCTTTCACTGTGGCCAACAATATTTTACCGGCTTTTTTCGCCAGCGTTTTCTTGTCGGCTTCGATAGCCGGTTGCAGAATAGTTACGGCTTTTTTCATGGTACGTGCGGTCTTTACCACTTGCGGCAGGAACATTTTTCCTTCGCCGAATAGTTTTCCGACTACATTCATTCCTTCCATCAGCGGTTGGTCGACAATGTCTATCGGATGGGAATAATGAGATAAAGCTTCTGCCAAATCGGATTCCAAATAATCGCCAATACCTTTTATCAGGGCGTATTGCAGTCTTTCCGACAATGACAGCGAGCGCCATTCTTCCTGTTTTTTCTCTTTTTCATCTACGCCGATACGGTTGTTTTGGGCATAATCAAGTAATTGTTCGGCGGCGTCCGGACGGCGGTTCAGTATCACATCTTCAATCAATTGACGCAAATCCGCATCAATATCATTATACAACACCGAAGCAGACGGATTTACAATACCCATATCCATTCCTTTTCCTACACAAAGGTAGAGGAAAACAGCGTGCATGGCTTCGCGCAGGTAATCGTTACCGCGAAAAGCAAAGGAGAGGTTGCTTATCCCTCCGCTCACTTTGGCTCCGGGCAAGTTGTTTTTTATCCATTCAACGGTGCGGATGAAATCCAAGCCGTAACCGGCATGTTCTTCTATGCCGGTGGCAATAGCCAGTACATTGGGGTCAAAAATAATATCACAAGGAAGGAATCCGGCTTGCTCCCTCAGGAGTTTGTATTGACGCGAGGCGATTTCCGTTTTTCGTTCAAAGGTATCCGCCTGACCTTTTTCATCGAAGGCCATGGCAATCACAGCCGCCCCGTAAGCATGAACGGTACGCGCTTTTTGGAGAAAATCTTCTTCGCCGCCTTTCAGGCTAATGGAATTGACGATGGATTTTCCCTGCAAGCATTTCAGTCCGGCTACGATGATGTCCCAATTCGAACTGTCGAGCATGATGGGAACACGAGCAATATCCGGTTCGGAAGCAATCATGTTCAGGAAAACAGTAATTTCCTTCACGCCGTCCAACAAGCCATCGTCTACATTGATGTCAAGTATCTGCGCTCCGTCTTCGACCTGTTTGCGGGCGATATTCAGGGCTTCTTCGTATTTTTCTTCTTTAATCAGGCGGAGAAAACGGCGGGAGCCTGCTACATTACAACGTTCGCCGATAATGACGAATTGAGCGTCAGCCGTTTCATTCTCTCTGTCGATTTTTAAAATGTCCAATCCGGATAGGTGCAGGCTTTGTTCGAAAGACTTGGATAGAACCGGTCGACGCGGTTTGACGTCTTTCACGAGTGAAACATATCGGGCGATATGCGCCGGCGTTGTGCCGCAGCAGCCTCCCACGATATTCACCAGCCCTTCATCAATATATTCCTTGATTTGGAGCGCCATGGATTCGGGCGTCTCATCGTATTGTCCCAAACTGTTGGGCAATCCGGCATTCGGGTAGGCGCTGATATAACAAGGCGCTATTCGTCCCAGTTCCTTGATAAAAGGTTGCATATCCCTGGCGCCAAACGAGCAGTTCAGACCCACACTCAGCAGGGGAACATGAGAAACAGAAGCCAGCGCCGCTTCCAAAGTCTGGCCTGAGAGGATACGTCCGCTTTTTCCGGCAATGGTGAAAGAAACCATGAGCGGAATTTCTTTTTTCAGTTCCTGCATACTGTATTCGGCAGCCATCAGGGCAGCTTTCACATTCAAGGTATCGAAAGCCGTTTCAATAAGCAAGGCGTCTACGCCTCCTTCTATCAATGCAAGTATCTGTTCTTTGTATGCTTCATACAGTTCATCGAAGGTGACGCTTCGATAAGCAGGATTGGAAACATCGGGGGAGATGGAAGCCGTTTTGTTGGTTGGGCCTATGGACCCCGCCACGAATCGTGGCTTATCCGGATTTTGCCGGGTATATTTGTCCGCAACTTCCTTCGCAATGCGGGCAGCTGCCAGATTTAGTTCTTTTATGTAAGTTTCCATGCCATAATCGGACATAGATATAGAGGTCATATTCAGTGAGTTGGTTTCGATAATATCGGCGCCGGCTTCCAAATACGCCGCATGAATAGCCTGAATAACATCCGGGCGGGTAATGCACAACATATCTCCGTTTCCTTTCAGAGAGCCAGGTAAATGAGCGAATTGCGAGCCGCGGTAATCCTCCTCAACAAGATTATATTGCTGTATCATACTTCCCATTCCTCCGTCAAGAATAAGAACACGTTCGTTTAATAATTTCTCTAACAATAACATATTGATAAATCTTAATTTTTACTTTTTACTTCTTAATTTTTAATTTTTAATTCTTAATTCTTAAACGCCCTATCCATATCGCGTTTATCATCCCGTTCGCGCAAAGTCTGTCGTTTATCGTAAGTTTTTTTACCTTTGGCTACAGCAATAACCAATTTAGTCAAGCCTTTTTCGTTCAGGAACAGTTTGGTTGGCACAATTGTAAAGCCTGTATCACGAGAATAGCGATCTATCTTGTTCAACTCTTTTCGGTTCAATAGCAGTTTCCTGTCTCGCCGCGCCACATGATTGTTGTAGGTTCCATAAAAATATTCGGAAATATTCATGTTTTTCACCCACAATTCTTTGGAAACAAAGGTACAATATGTGTCCACCAGACTTGCTTTCCCCAGACGGATCGATTTGATTTCCGTTCCGGTCAACACAATTCCGGCCACAAAAGTTTCTATGAATTCGTAATCAAAAGAAGCCTTTCTGTTCTTTATAACGATGTTATTTTGTTGTGCCATACAATAAATTACAAGCCCGGCATCATCAACAGCAGCAAGCGTTGAATCAACAAGGGCGAAAGTACAATTAAAATGCTTGCAAAGATAGTGAATTTGGTTAAATATTCCTCTTTTATCCGAAGATAATGTATAGCGCCCTGCCAAACGGTATAGGCAGCAAAGAGCATAAGCAAGTAGCGAATAAATAGCAGAAAAGGAAACAAGGCCGATGCCATAGCGACTGCATAGACTACGGCAGAGGCATATCCCGTGAAACGTTCGCAAATATATTTGCCGGGTTTACACGCAAAATATTTTGATAAAATCAGGGACAGCAGATAAGACACCAAGTAAAAACCGGCAAAATAAGCAAGGGCTTCTCTGAGTACGGTTTTCAGCGCCTGTTCGATAATGTTTTTTACCGCTAAATCCGGCGCCATTCCAGCCCAAAGATTTCCCAAAAAAGACAAGAGCGCTATTGTACCCACTACCGGATACAAATAGCTCTTGTAAAAATTTTCATTATTTATATCCTGCTCTTCAGCCTGTTCTTTCCAGCTTTGCGCCGGATGAGAAATGAGGTTGAAGAGCAGAATAAATAAACGTTTGTACATTGATTGAATACTAATTGAAAACAGCCAATTCTATCGGCGTTTCTGTTGCGGAAGAATAAACAGGCTCTTCGCCACTGACTCCGGAAAGATATTTCAAATTAAATTTAAGATATCTGTAAGAAACAGCATTGATAAGGGTATCCCTCCCCAAGTAATCAAGCATGTAATTCATGTTAGCTGCTTGAATATCATTTGTTTGAACTTTCGTTCCGGTTTCTTCACCCGACAACTTTGCTTGAAGATAGATATTTCTTGTGCCATTTAGAACCACTTCTTCAGGATCGTATGTCAGAAAGAACTGAGCGGTTTGCTTTTCCGTTTTAGTAAAAACAGCGCTTAAAAATAAGTTGCCTTTAAAAAAGGGACTTACATAAGCTCCGGGATCCGACAATATGAGCTTGTAGTCGCCTAAAGGAGGTGGAATGCTTCCTTCCGAAAGGTAAGATCTTCCTAATATCTGATATTGAACGCCTGTCGCCGTAACATAATTGTCACTGGGCTGATTCTTGCTGTCAATCGTCATTTGAACAATATAAATACATTCACCTTCAGCTAATAGTAAAGCAGGATCATCAACGGCAAATTCACCATTGCCTATGCCTATCACGCATTTACCGATTTCCCAATTGTAGCTTACAACGCCAATTAAACCTGTGTATACATTTACACCGTTACTCTCCAAATCATTACAGCCGGTAAAGCCCATAAAAATACCGGCGAACAACATAAAAGAAAAGATTTTTTTTTGTATCATAACAATTTATTTAAAATTTACAATCTATTATTAAGACGGAAAAAAGAGCAAAAACGTTGCATGACTTTTCATAAAAAATGAACTTTTTTTTTTGAAAACATTTTGTGTGAATGAAAAACAAATGCAAATTTTGTACAAAAATAGAAATTTTTATCTTGTTTACAAAATTTATCAGATAAATATCGTACTTTTGCTTGGTTTTTTTTTAATTTAACATGACAAAAGAATTCCGTATTAACGTTCAAGAGATAATACACACGAAAGCGCCACAAGCCGCAAAAAAAATTCCGGGCTTTGTTGTAAAAGCACTGGCTAAGTTGATTAAGCAAGATGGGCTTAATCAGTTTCTGGCGTTCAACGGAAATGCAAAAGGCGTTGATTTTATGAACAATGCTGTGCATTATTTCAATGTCAGCCTCCGGTTTGTGGGCGAAGAGAACCTACCGGACGCCGACAAACAATGTATTTTTGCCTCCAATCATCCCTTGGGTGGAATGGATGGCATTTGCTTATCGGCTTATTTGGGAAATCATTACCATACTAAAATCAAGTATTTGGTCAATGACATCCTGTACTTTATAACGCCTTTGCAGAATATTTTTATTCCGATAAACAAACACGGCGCCCAAGGACGTGAAGCGGCTAAGACACTGAATGATGCATTTGCATCCGACAACCAAATCATTACTTTCCCGGCCGGATTGTGTTCCCGGAAAACGAAAGGAGTGATTCGCGATCCGGAATGGAAAAAAATGATGATTGTGAAAGCAGTTGAATATAAACGAGATATAATACCTGTTTTTTTCGATGCGAAAAATTCGGCTTCATTTTATAGGATTGCCAATATGCGAAAAAAAGCCGGTATAAAATTTAATATAGAAATGTTATTTTTACCACGCGAATTATTCAAAGCCGGCGGGTCTCTTTTTACGGTTTATTTTGGAAAGCCTATTCCGTGGCAGACCTTTGACTCGTCGAAAAATCCGCAGGAATGGGCGGATTGGGTAAAACAAGTTGTATATAATACAGTAAGATAATACAGTAAGATAATATAGTTTGGTATGGAGGATATTATTCCAAAAATTGACAGAAAAATTCTCAAGTCGGAGTTGACGATAGAGAAACTTTTCAGAAAAACGAATAAATCGGGTAATGAGATTTATTTGTTCACTGCGCAAAGCGCTCCTAATTTGATGCTTGAAGTCGGCCGACTCAGGGAAATCGCCTTTCGTTTTTACGGAGGCGGCACCGGGAAGTCAGTGGATCTGGATGTGTTTGATACAATAGAAACACCTTACAGGCAATTGATTGTATGGGACCCTCTGGAGGAGGAAATCTTAGGTGGTTACCGCTTCCGTTGGGGAAACGAAATCACTTTCGACGCAAAGGGACAACCGGATAATATTGCGACAGCCGAATTGTTTCATTTCTCACCTGAATTTATTCATAATTACCTGCCGAAAATGGTAGAATTAGGACGGTCTTTTGTTTCTTTGGATTACCAGACAACCAAATTCGGTTCTAAAGGTTTATTCGCCTTGGATAATCTATGGGACGGTTTGGGCGCTTTGTCCGTATTGGATGCGAATATCCGGTTTTTCTTCGGGAAAGTGACCATGTACAATACTTATAATATGGAGGCGCGCAACCTGATTTTATATTTCTTGGACAAGTATTTCAGGGATAAAGACAATTTGGTAAGACCTGTTCACCACTTAAATATTGATTTTGATTATGGCAAGATGGAACAGTTGTTTTGCCACAAAACTTATAAGGATGACTATAAAATTCTGAACACGGAGGTTCGCAAATACAATATCAACATTCCGCCTTTGGTGAGCGCCTATATGAATCTTTCACCCAGCATGCGCGTTTTCGGAACAGCTATCAATGAAGAGTTCGGGGACGTGGAAGAGACCGGTATCCTGATTGATATTTTCGATATTTTCGAAGACAAAAAGAAACGTCATATAGAATCGTTTTTAAGTGAAAAGCCATCAAAAATCCTGCTGAAAAGGCTAAAAAATTTAATCAGTAAAAAACGGTAGTCGATACTGATTATTTATTTGCAATAATACTATAATACCATAGCATTTCAGGTATTTTGACTCAATTTTAAGATTCTTAAAATTCTACTTTTCAAGTTATTATATCATTATTGATTTTTTTTTCAAAAAAAAACATCATTTTATTTGGTTTTTTAGTTAGGATATATTAATTTTGCAAAACCTTTTAGTGAATGTTACTTATTCATAATGAGGATTTTTTATATATTAATACAAAATTTTTATATATTTTTATCATGTCTGAAAACTTTGGATATATTTCACAAGTGATAGGTCCTGTCATTGATGTTTCGTATGAAAAAACCGTACATTCGGTTCCCAGAATATATGAAGCGCTCAAGATAACTCGCCCTGATGGAAAAGTGTTGGTAGTGGAAGTACAACAACACATAGGTGAAGATACGGTTCGTACGGTTGCGATGGATTCGACCGATGGTATTTACCGGGGAATGAAAGTGGAAAATATGAATGCGCCGATTTCCATGCCGATAGGCGATCAGGTAAAGGGACGTTTGTTAAACGTTATCGGCCAAACTATCGACGGGATGAAACCGGTCAGTTACGAAAAAGCGGAACCTATCCATCGTGACCCGCCCAAATTCGAGGATTTGGCAACATCAAAGGAAATTCTCTTCACGGGAATAAAAGTGGTAGATTTGCTGGCTCCTTATTTAAAAGGAGGGAAAATCGGTCTGTTTGGCGGTGCAGGTGTTGGCAAGACCGTGTTAATCATGGAGTTAATTAACAATATCGCTAAGAAACACAATGGCTTCTCTGTTTTTGCCGGCGTAGGGGAACGTACCCGCGAAGGAAATGACTTACTGCGTGAGATGATTGAATCGGGCGTTATTCGTTATGGCAAGGAATTCAAGGAAAGTATGGAACGTGGAGAGTGGGATTTGTCTAAGATAGATTATGAAGAATTGGCTAAATCGCAGGCTACTTTGGTTTTCGGGCAGATGAACGAACCTCCCGGAGCCCGTTCTTCGGTCGCTTTGTCCGGTCTGACCATTGCGGAAGCTTTCCGCGACTTGGGCGGCGAAGGCGGTCGGGATATCCTTTTCTTTATTGATAATATTTTCCGTTTTACACAAGCCGGTTCGGAAGTTTCAGCGCTCTTGGGGCGTATGCCTTCCGCCGTGGGTTATCAACCTACATTGGCTACGGAAATGGGTACCATGCAGGAAAGAATTACTTCAACCAAAAACGGTTCTATCACGTCTGTGCAGGCTGTTTATGTGCCGGCCGACGACTTAACCGACCCGGCTCCCGCCACAACTTTCGCGTTCTTGGACGCCACCACGGTATTGGACCGTAAAATCTCGGAATTGGGTATCTATCCGGCAGTAGACCCGCTGGGTTCTACTTCACGCGTATTAGACCCCAATATTATCGGTGACGTACATTACGATACGGCGCAGCGTGTGAAACAATTATTGCAGCGTTACAAGGAGTTGCAGGATATTATAGCGATTCTGGGTATGGAAGAACTTTCCGATGATGATAAATTAGTCGTGAACCGCGCCCGTCGCGTACAGCGCTTCCTTTCTCAACCTTTCTATATGGCGGAAGCTTTCTCCGGCGTACCCGGCGTAATGGTTTCTATCGAAGATACCATCAAAGGGTTCAATATGATTATGGATGGCGAAGTTGATGATTTGCCCGAACAAGCTTTCCTCAATGTGGGGACTATCGAGGATGTGAAAGCAAAAGCGGAAAAGTTGAAACAGGGATAAATTACATAAATTAATAACAGACAATAAATAACAGATAACAGATGCAATTGGAAATTGTTTCTCCGGAAAAAATCATCTACAGCGGCAAGGCGGAATCGGTTACTTTGCCGGGCTTGCTCGGTTTATTCACTATTCTGGACCGTCACGCTCCGATTATTTCTGCCTTGGGAAAAGGGAAAGTGACCTATCGTGACAGTCGAAACGAGACCGAAATTGCTGTCGAAGGCGGATTTGCAGAAGTAAAGAAAAATGTGGTTTCGGTTTGCGTAGATTGAATTTATGGGATCTTTGAAAAATAAATACATTACCGGTCTGGTTATCCTGAATGCTTTATTGGTTTTGGGATTACTATTCTGTCGAACGTTTATTTTTTTGGATGTAAGACCGTTTGTATGGTCGGGTATTGCCATCGCATTTTTATTTCTGTATGAGTTGATGCTGATTCTCGTTACAAGAAAGAAAAGCGACACAATTTCCCCCCGGAAATCAATCAATCTCTTTTTGGGACTGAAAGTCGGAAAAATTTTACTGTCGCTTTTGTTCATTACAGTTTATGCGATAGCAATAAAAATTGAATTGCGAAGTTTCATTTTGGTTTTTATGGCGCTTTATTTTATATATTTGTTGTTTGATACTATTTATCTGACGAAAAACGAAAAGATTAAAAAAAAATAACCTCCCGGCCTCGTTTGTAGATTTTATTGCATAAAGAGATACAGAGAGGCACAGAGAGACACAGAGATAGATGATGAAAAAAATATTGATTTTAACAGTTTTGCTCTTTTTTGCAGGAATTGGCGTCTATTCCGAAGAAACGGTCGACGCAGCACATTCCGAAGCGGATAAAGCGGATTTAAATGTTCGTGAATTGATACTCGACCACGTGGGAGACGCCTATGACTGGCACATTACCTCGTTCGGGCATACGCATGTTTCGATTCCTCTGCCCGTTATCGTGAAGGGAGCGGAGAGTGGCTGGCATGTTTTTTCTTCGGCGAAATTCCACCACGGACATGAAGCATACAATGGGTTCGCAATAGCGCAAGAAGGTCCTTACAAAGGCAAGATTGTAGAGCTATCGGCATCCGGAGAGGAAGTGCGTCCATGGGATTTTTCCCTGACTAAAAATGCCGTCACCTTGATTATGAGCAGTATCCTTCTGATTATACTGATTATGACCTGCGCCAAATGGTACAAAAAACGGGAAGGAAAACCGGAAAATGCTTCCCCAAAAGGTTTTATCGCCTTTGTGGAACTCATCATCATGAGTATTGTAGATGATGTGATAAAGCCCTGCATCGGGAAAAATTACAAACACTATACGCCGTATTTGCTGACCGTATTTTTTTTCGTCATTATCAATAACTTGCTGGGATTGATACCTGTCTTTCCCGGAGGCGCGAATGTAACCGGAAATATTGCCATAACGAGCGTGTTGGCCGTTTTTACATTTATCATTGTCAATATTTTCGGAACGAAAGAATATTGGAGGGAAATATTTTGGCCGGATGTACCTTGGTGGCTAAAAGTGCCGATTCCTTTGATGCCGGCCATCGAATTGGTCGGATTGTTTACGAAGCCTTTCGCCCTGATGATTCGTTTGTTTGCGAATATTCTGGCCGGACACGCGATTGTGCTGGGTTTATCATGCATCATTTTTCTGACCGTGGAGTTGGGCATTGCAATGAACACGGGAATGACGCTTCTTTCGGTAATTATGACTATCTTTATTGATTGTGTGGAGTTATTGGTCGCTTATATTCAGGCCTATGTATTTACTATGCTTTCAGCTGTGTTCATCGGTTTATCGCAGGTAGAACCACACCATGTGAAGAATTGAGAATTGAAATAAATATATATTATATAAACTTAAATATTTGAAATTATGTTACTGACAATTTTATTACAAGCAACAACAGGTGCCGGATTGGCAAAATTAGGAGCAGGTTTAGGAGCAGGATTGGCTGTTATCGGAGCCGGCTTAGGTATAGGAAAAATCGGAGAGTCTGCGATGGATGGCATTGCCCGCCAACCGGAAGCGACAGGCGATATTCGTACCAACATGATTATTGCAGCTGCTCTTGTGGAAGGCGCCGCTCTATTTGCAATTGTAGTTTGTGGATTTTTATTATAATCAATAAATTATGTCGTTATTAACACCGGAACCCGGTCTTCTGTTTTGGATGCTTTTATCCTTCGGGATCGTTTTCTTCGTACTGGCCAAATTCGGTTTCCCTATCATCGTAAAAATGGTAGATGAACGAAAAGCCTTTATCGACAAGTCTTTGGAATCTGCGAAAGCAGCCAACGAACGTCTTGCCGGCATTAAAGAAGAAGGAGACCGGATTTTGCATCAAACCCGCGAGGAAGAAATACGGATTCTGAAAGAAGCGAATGAATTACGTCTCAAGATTATTGCAGAAGCCAAAGAGCAAGCTTCGGTTGAAGCCGGTAAATTGGTTGCGGAAGCCAAAGTAGCTATCCAAAAAGAAAAGGAGATAGCTATTCGTGACATTCACAACCGGATTGCGCTGCTATCAATCAATATTGCAGAGAAAATCCTTCGCAGGAATTTGGATAATCAACCCGCGCAACGAGAATTGGTTGAAAAACTAATCGAAGAAGCACAGAAAAATTGATAGGATGAACGCAGGAATAATTTCGAAACGGTACGCCAAAGCGATTTTCCTTTATGCTTCTGAACATGAGGCGGAAACCCGTCTGCGAAGCGAAATGAAAGCGCTTTCGGAGCAATTTGTAGCAGTTCCTTTATTGAAAAAAATATTGGACGACCCTACTGTGCCTCCCGCAGAAAAAATAAAAGCCTTGATTACGGCGGCAGGTAAAAATGTGAGTGATACCTATCGTCATGTAATCGGGATGATTATCGGAAACGGTCGGGGACAATACATGCAAAGCATAGCCCTGATGTATGAAAAAGTCTACCGGAAAGAAAAAAGCATGATTATGGTTAAACTGACAACGGTCGAACCGGTAGGTCAGGAAACAAAAAAGGCGCTTATCAACCTCATCGCCGGCATTAAAACCGGAATAGTGGATTTTGAAGTCAGGGAGGATGCCTCTATCTTCGGCGGATTCATGCTTGCGGTAGAAGACTCCCGTTTGGATGCCAGCGTCAGGGGGCAATTGAACCGATTGAAATTGGAACTAATTAAAAACTAAGAGTTTATGACCGACAAACGGATTTGTCGGTTTCGGACAACAAATTGTAAAAACAAAAGATTATGCCAGATATAAAAGCAAGTGAAGTTTCAGAAGTACTGAAAATGCAACTCGAAGGTATAGATACCCGCGTGAAATTCGAGGAAGTGGGAGTCGTGCTTCAGGTAAGTGACGGAGTAGTCCGTATTTTCGGCCTGAGCAATGCCGAATCGGGAGAACTTCTACAATTTGAAAACGGGGAGATGGCTGTGGTGATGAACTTGGAGGAAGACAATGTAGGTGCGGTTTTATTAGGCCATACCGATTTTGTCAGAGAAGGCGATACGGTGAAACGCACCGGACGTATTGCCTCCATTCCTACCGGAGAAGGCCTTTTGGGCAGAGTCGTTAATCCTTTGGGACAGCCTATCGACGGGAAAGGCCCCATCAGCGGCAAATTATTGGAAATGCCTTTGGAACGGAAAGCGCCGGGGGTCATTTTTCGCCAGCCGGTAAATGAACCTTTGCAGACAGGTATCATCGCTATCGACGCCATGATTCCTATCGGACGCGGCCAACGTGAGTTGATTATCGGAGACCGCCAGACGGGAAAAACCGCTATCGGCATTGATACCATCATCAACCAGCGGGATAATTTTTTAGCGGGGAAACCGGTTTATTGTATTTATGTTGCCATCGGACAAAAAGGTTCGACCGTAGCCAATATCGTAGATACCCTGCGCGAAAAAGGCGCCCTTGAGTATACCGTTATCATCAGCGCTTCCGCATCCGACCCGGCTGCCCTGCGCTTTTATGCGCCTTTTGCCGGCGCTGCTATTGGAGAATTCTTCCGCGATACCGGACGCCATGCCTTGGTCATTTACGACGATTTATCCAAACAGGCGGTTTCCTACCGTGAAGTCTCCTTGATTCTTCGCCGACCTTCCGGACGGGAAGCTTATCCGGGCGATATTTTCTACCTGCATTCTCGTTTATTGGAACGTGCCGCCAAGATAATCAACAACGATGAAGTCGCCTCTCAGATGAACGATTTACCTGAAAATCTGAAACCTTTGGTAAAAGGAGGCGGTTCGCTTACGGCGTTGCCGATTATCGAAACACAGGCCGGTGACATTTCCGCCTATATTCCGACCAATGTAATATCTATTACCGACGGACAGATTTTCCTTGAAAACGGGCTGTTTAATGCCGGTATCCGTCCCGCTATCAATGTGGGTATATCGGTTTCGCGCGTAGGGGGTAACGCTCAAATCAAGGCCATGAAAAAAATTGCCGGTACTTTGAAAACCGACCAAGCACAATATCGTGAATTGGAAGCGTTTACCAAATTCGGGGGTGACATGGATACCGTTACCAGAATGATTTTAGACAAGGGGAAAAAGAATGCCGCCCTGCTGATTCAAGCACAATATCATCCTTTGCCCGTCGAACAGGAAATTGCCATTATTTACGTCGGTACTAAAGGTTTATTGTTTGATGTTGCAGTAGAAAAAGTCAATGCGTTCCGGAAAGAATTTCTCGAAGTCTTGGCATTGAAGTACCGGAAAGAAGTCTTAGATGTGCTCAAAACCGGCGTGCTGAACGAAGCGGTGGAAAAACTGCTGACACAGACGGCGACGGAACTTGTAAAAGATTTTAAATAATGGCTTCGTTAAAAGAAATAAAAGGACGCATCGCTTCGGTTAAATCTACGCAGAAGATAACCTCAGCCATGAAGATGGTGGCCTCGGCCAAGTTGCGTAAAGCCCAATACCGGATTGAACGGTTTTTACCCTATGAAAATCGTTTGACGGAAATGCTGAATACTTTTCTTGCAGCAGGGACAGAGGGTTTTACGTCTCCTTTGGCGGAAGTCAGAGAGGTGAAACGAGTGTCTATTGTTGTGCTTTCGTCCAATTCCAGTTTGTGTGGTGCATTCAACTCCAATATTATCCGGATATTAACGGAAAAAATCCGTAAATACGAGGCTTCCGGCTGTGAGGTAGCCGTGTATCCGGTTGGGAAAAAAGTGGAGGAAGCCATCAAGAAATTGACTATTCCCCTTGCCATAAAAGGCAGCTATATTCAACTGATGGATAAACCCGCATTTGAAGGCGCAAAAGAAATTGCCGACCAATTAATTAACGATTTCCTTGAAAAAAAGGTTGACCATGTCGAACTGATTTACAATCATTTCAAGACGGTAGCCATTCAGATTCCTACACAGGAGCAATTCTTGCCGGTCAACTTAGTAGCCGTCTCGACCGGTAAAAAAACCATTCCTACGGATTATATCGTAGAGCCGGACAGGGATACCTTATTGAATACCTTAATTCCCAAATCACTGCGGAGCAAGATATATGCTATTTTATTGGATTCTGCGGCTGCAGAACAAGCCGCCCGCACAGTTGCCATGCAGATTGCAACAGATAATGCTTCAGACATTTTGGATGAATTGACTATTCAGTACAATAAGCAGCGACAACAGGCTATCACCAGTGAGTTGCTGGATATTATCGGTGGATCGGAAGCTTTGAAATAATGAAAAACCGCAAGAAACTATTTCTTGCGGTTTTTTTTTGAAAACGGGACATTAGTCATGAAATATTTCCTGTTTTATATCATACGCTCATTTTTTTCTGTTTGTGTTGAAGCGCAACATATAAGACAAAGATCTTATTTATGTAGCTTCCTAATCGGGTATCTACCATCTCCTGATTAACCTCTTATGGCGGAGGATTGACGTCTTGTAATAATCTTACGGGCGATATCCGGAGAAAAGGTTCTCCGCTCAAAGAACCCTTAGATAACGCTGATTGAGTACTTCAAAACTTCGATTTACTACTTCAAAACTTCGATTTAGATGTTCCGAACATCGATTTTTGGTACTTCCGAACATCCTTTTTGATGTTTTGAACGCCGATTGAGTACTTCAGAACGTCGATTTTGATGTTCAGAACATCGATTTTTAATACTTCCGAA